>NZ_JBXVPZ010000001.1:0-103751 GCF_057961495.1 Streptomyces sp. P5F9
GGTCATGATCCGCTCCACATCCTCCCGTTCCCCGTCGCCCACGGTCCTCAGCGCAACACGTCCACGCCTCACCCCCAGCTGGTTCGCGGCCGTGATGGGCACCGGCATCGTCGCCAACGCGGCGGTCACCCTCCCGTGGAGCCTCCCCGGGCTGCGGACCGCCGCCACGGTCGTCTGGGTGGGCGCCGTACTGCTGCTGGTCCTGGTGGCCGTCGGGTACCTCCGGGGCAGGGTGCTGCGGGCGCACACGCGGGATCCGGTCGTGGCGCAGTTCTTCGGCGCACCGCCGATGGCCCTGCTCACGGTCGGCGCCGGAGCGCTGCTGTTCGGCCGGCGGGTGATCGGGCCCGACGCCGCGCTGGACGTTGACCGGGTGCTGTGGTCGCCCGGTACCGCACTCGGTCTCGCCACCGCCTGCACCGTGCCGTATCTGATGATCACCCGGCACCGCTTCGCGCCGGACGCGGCGTTCGGCGGCCGGCTGATGCCGATCGTGCCCCGATGGTCTCCGCCGCGACCGGCGCCCTGCTCGTCCCCCACACCCGGCCGGCCAACTCCGACTCGCCCTGCTCCTCGCCTGCTACGCGATGCTCGGCCTCGGCCTCATCGCCGCCCTACTGGTCCTGGCCATCCTCTACGGCCGCCTCGTGCACCACGACGCACGCACGGCGCCATGGTGCCCACGGTGTGGATCGGCCTCGGGGCCCTGGGTCAGGCCGTGACGGCGTTCGGCGCGCTCGCCACGGCGGCACCGGGCACACTGCCCGCGCTCTATGCCCGTGGCGCCGAGGCCCTCGCGCTGCTGGGCGGAATCCTGGTGTGGGGCTTCGCCCTGCTGTGGCTGGCGCTCGCCACCGCCCTGACCGCACGGACGATCCGCGCCGGGCTGCCGTTCGCGCCCACCTGGTGGTCGTTCATCTTCCCGTTCGGCGCGCTCGTGACCGTCACCAACGCCCTTGCGGCGCGCACCGGTTCGGTGTTGTTCGTCTGGCCGGCCATGGCGTTCTACGCGCTGCTCGTCCTGGCGTGGATCGCGGTGGCCGGCGGCTCCCTGCGCCACGTCACCGTCACCAGGACTGCGCGGTCGGCGACGCGGGAACTGAGCAACTCCCTTACGCAGCCGGGCCAGGACCTGGCCGGCCGATCACACATGAACGCAGGATCAGCAGTGTCACACGGCGCGAGTGCAAGGACCTGATCGACCATGAACCCAGCCCAGCGGGCCGGGTTGTCAAGGTCGGACAACCGATCGCGGCGGCGCGGCCCGAAGGGCATATCAGCCCCCGGCGTCATCTCCCGATGTATGTAGTGTGCGGACATGACAAGGAGTGAGGGGCTCGCGGACCAGCTGGACTGGTACTGGCACAAGAACCTGAGGCCGCGGCTGCACGGTCTTACCGATGAGGAGTACTTCTGGGAGCCGGTGCGCGGCTGCTGGAGCATCCGCCCACGTGGCACTTCGGCCGCGCCGATGCCGGAAGCTTCGGGGGAATGGACGATGGACTTCGCGTCCCCTGCTCCGGTGCCGGCGCCCGTGACCACAATTGCCTGGCGGCTGGCGCACATCATCGTCAACTGCCTTGGCTATCGGGTCGGATGGTACTTCGGCGGCCAGGATGTCGACTCCGAGACATTCGCCTACGCGGGGACCGCTGACGAGGCGCTGAAACAGCTCGATGAGATGTATGGGAGATGGAACGCGGGGGTCCGCGCGCTCTCGGACGCCGACCTGGAGAATCCGCCCACGGTGGGTCCCGAGCGGTTTCCCATGGAGAACAGGGTCCTGCATGTCAACAGGGAGCTGATCCATCACGGCGCCGAGATTTCCCTGCTGCGCGACCTCTACCGCTGGCAGGACGGGGCCGTACCGCACCGCATCTAACTTTCCGGAAAACCCGTTTGTGCAGCCGGCCGCGGTCGGCCGGCTTCGCCGGCTTCCCGCGCAGCGGCCCCGGCTTGCCCCGCACCTCGGTGTCCATGCCCAGCGCTCGCCGAACTGCGGGGCAGCGACCGGACTGCCGGCCGCCCGCACGGCAGCCAGGATGCGCTGATACTCCGCCGGCAACGCAGACTCCAAAACTTCCGGCCCCACGCTCCGGGACCACCTTCACTGCCCGCCCCGTCACCTGACCCGGTCCGTACCCGATGCGGAATCCCGTTGATCACCTGCCGGTGATCCCGTCACCGGCCACAACGGGTGTTGCCAACCGGCAGGAACGGCCGCAGCCGTTCCACACTCGGCATCTGTCAGATCACCCCCGCCCCATGTCCGCATCGACTGCGCCTGGACCTTGTGCGTGTCGGCGGCGGTGCCCAGCGCGGCCCAGCCCCGGCTGAAGACGGTGCTCGTGACGTGCTTGGTCTTGGCCGCCACCCAGCTGGCCCGCACCCACCCCGACCGTGCCTTCGGCCTCGCCGAACGCACGACCTGGGAACACCGACCGGACTGGCAACCGTTCCGCCGGGCCGTCGAGGAGGCGCTGGTCGCCTACGACTGGGACGTGGCCCTGGCCGCCTTCCAGCTCGTGGTGAAACCGGTCGCCGACGCCGTACTCCTGCACGGCCTGGCCCGCCGCCTCGACACGTCGGCGTCCCCCTCGACGCCCCTCATCGCCGACGACCTGGGGCGAGACGCCCACCGCGCGGCCCGTTGGATCCGGGTCCTGCTGACATTCCTGACCGGCGCGGACCTGGGATACCGGGCGGTTCTCCAGGGCCACCTCGACACCTGGGCCGCCCACGGCACCGCCGTGGCAGCCGCGGGTGCGCGACTCCCGGGCGCTCCGGACATCGAGGCCACGGCGATGGAAGCGTGGGACGAACTCCTGGCGGCCGGCGGACTTGCCCGCCCTCGGACGCCGTAGGCGTGAACGCCCCAGATCGAGGCAGGAGTTGACGGGCTGTCAGGATTCGGCGACGGCGGTGGTGTCCAGTGGATCAGGAGGGTCGGCCGCCGAACTGCCAGTCGTGCACCTCGATGTCGGCGTACCGGTCCCGGGTCAGCACGGCGCGCGCCGTCTCCGGGTCAGGTGCCCGGAGCAACGCCGCCGTGCCCAGCCAGGTGGCGCCGTCGTCGGACAACAGCGGTCCGTACGCGATGAGTTCGTCGCCGGGCGGCACCGCCAGGTCCACGGCCTGTCCGGCGCCGAAGCCGAGTACCAGGTAGCGGTTCCCGCCGGTCCGGCCGCCGGGGAAGTCCCACATGGTGCGCCCCAGCGTGTTGCGCCACCGGTGCAGCAGTACGTCCCGGTAGACGCCGGCCTGATAGTTGGGCTCGTCGAAGGCGAACGCGCGGGCGGCCGCCGGCTCGGGCAGGTCGAGGATGTGTACGCTGCCGGTGGGGGTGTCACCGTCGTCGGCGAGCGTCGGACCCCGGGCGATCATCTCCTTGGCGTACTGGTCCATGTAGGACCAGTGCCGTTCCAGCAACTCGTCGCGCAGGGTGAGAGAGCCGGGCCGGTCGCGGTGGTAGCAGAGGAACTCCATGCCCGAAGGATCTCCTCGTGGAGGTGACCGGGTCGAGCGGGTTTCCCCGCCCGGCCCTGGGACCAGCCCATGCGGATCAGTCGGTCACGACGCGTCTGCTTCCGTTCCCGGGCCGTCGCCGGCGGCGTTCTCGCAGGTCGTGAGGAAGTCGATGAGCGCCGCGTTCACCTCGGCGGGGCGTTCCTGCTGGGTCCAGTGGCCACAGCCGGGCAGCTCGATGGGTGCGCGTACCAGGCTGGGCATGAAGTTCGGGAGCTGGGCGATGATGTCGCGCGCGCCGGGGAAGGCGGGGACGAGGTCGCGGTCGCCGAAGATGTACAGGGCGGGGCGGGTGATGACGGCGTTGTTCCAGGGCGCGGTCAGGTCCCAGTTGCGGTCGAGGTTGCGGTACCAGTTCAGGGCGCCGGTGAATCCCTTGGAAAAACTCTCGGTGAGCGTGTCGAGATCCTCCTCGGTGAGCCACTCCGGCAGCACCTCGGGGTCCTCCATGGCCGCGAGCCAGCCCTTCTCGGGGTCGACCAGCGGCTGCATGATCTCGCCGGAGGGAGAGGCCGAACCGGAGGCGGAGTAGAGGAACTTGCGGAGCGTGGTGCGGGTGTCCCGCCCGAACTCGGCGTCGGCGACGCCCGGTTGGTTGAAGTAGTTCCAGTAGAAACGGCCCTGGAAGATCTCCTGCATCATCGCCATCGGACGCTGCGGCCCCCGGTACGGCGGCGGCACGCTCAGCCCGGCCACTCCGAGCACCAGGTCCGGCCGCAGCAGCGCGGTGTGCCACGCGACCGGCGCACCCCAGTCGTGCCCGACGACGTAGGCCTTCTCCTCGCCCAGCTCCTGGATCAGACCGACGACATCGCCGACCAGATGGAAAATGGTGTACGCGTCGACCTCGTCCGGGTGGTCACTGCTGCCGTATCCCCGCTGGTCGGGGGCGACTACATGGAACCCCGCGCCGGCCAGTGCGCCGATCTGACGGTGCCAGGAGTGCCATGACTCCGGGAAGCCGTGCAGGAGTATCACCAGGGGGCCTTCGCCCTGCTCGGCGATGTGCAGGCGGATGCCGTTCACGTCGACAAAACGATGCGTAATCATGCGGACGAGGCTACGTGTCGTGCCCGTCGAGCCGCGTGGCGGGTTTCGGCCTAACGGCCGGGAGGCCGTGCCTCGTTGTCGCCCTGCTCCTGGTAGGAGTAGCGCTGCTCCTTCCACGGGTCGGCGATGTTGTGGTAGCCGCGCTCCTCCCAGAACCCGCGCCGGTCCTCGGTGAGGTACTCGATGGCGCGCAGCCACTTGGGGCTCTTGTAGCCGTACAGATGCGGCACCACCAGCCGCAGCGGGAAGCCGTGTTCGGCGGTGAGGGGCTCACCGTTGTGGTGGGTGGCCAGCAGGGTCTGCGCGGCCGTGAAGTCGGCGAGGCGGAGGTTCGTCGAATAGCCGTACTCCGCCCACGCCATGACGTGCGTGACCTCCGGCGCGGGCGGGACCAGATCCAGGACGGTGCCGGCGGGGATGCCGTACCACTCGTGGTCGGTGGAGGTCGGGCCGGACGCGCAGTGCAGATCGGCGACGACCGTGACATGCGGCAGGGGCGCCAGTTCGTCGAACGTCCAGCTGTGCTCGGCACCGTCGGCCGTGGCGCCGTGGACGCGCAGATTCCAGCGCTCGGGACGGAAACGGGGGACAGGCCCGTAGTGCGAGACCGGCCAGCCGTGCACATGACGCTGGCCGGGCGGAACGGGACGGGACGCGTCGGCGGCGGCCTCGGCCGTACCCTGTCGGTCGCTTGCCACGGGTGACGCCCCTTCTCCGCTGGTCTCCTGGCTACGGCTGCCTTCCCGAGCAGCGTAGGCGCCCACGCGCGACCCGGCCGACGCCGGGTCCCGGTGCACGCCCACACGTCACCCGTCCCTGGAAATTCGGCTACGGCGGCCCCGCGTCAGACAGTCGCCAGGGACACCTCGGTCGACTTGATCAGCGCGACGACCGGCGAACCGGTCCGCAGCCCCAGGTCGCCGACCGCGTCCTTCGTGATCGCCGCAGTCAACTCGCCCCCGTCGACCGTGACCTTGACGACGGCCATCGCCCCGCCGGTGGCGACATCGCTGACCGTGCCGGGCAGCTGGTTGCGGATGGACACCCCCTCCACCCGGCTCGTGGCGAGCGCGACCTCGGTGGACTTCATCATGGCGCGCACGGCCGTACCCTCGGCGAGCCCCAGGTCCTTCACGGCCTCCAACGTGATCGCCGCGATGAGGTCCTGGCCGCCGTCGAGGCGCACCTTCACGGTCGCCATCACCGCGCCGGGAGTGACGGCCGTGACGGTGCCGGGAATCTGGTTGCGGATGCTCAAGCTCATGACGGAACGCCTCACAGAGAAGAGAAAAGGTGTGGATTGCCGGATTTATTACCGACTGTGCGTGCACAAGCTAGCCGCTCCCGCCGCGCCCGTCACAGACCCCGTCGCATCCACCACCTGCGAGTTTCCTTCGTCCTGGCAAATTCGAGGAACCCGCGAACAGCGAGGGCGAGCATGAGAATTCCGCCGCTCTGTCGATGGCGTTCGCGCATGCCGGGGTTGCGAGGGAAATCGGCTGGTATATGCGAGGTGACCTGGGCTTACGCTGATGGGCGGGGCGATGGCTGCCTACGAGGACGCCCCGCACCACTTCCTGGCCCGCGCGTCACGCATCGCCGGGTGAACCACTGCGGGGAGGTCCACGTTTTCCCTCGCCCACGCCGTGGAGCGGGCCCGCCGTGGCGAATCACGTTGCCGAGAACGATCTAGCTGGCTAGGTTCGCCCCATGGCTGATGACGAACCCACGCGGGCCGCAGGCCTGCTCGATGCCCAGGCCAAGGCCGCGCTGCTCTTCTCGGAGGTCGAGGAGCGCGGGCTCGTGGCGTCCGGCGAGGGGGAGCGGGCCGTCAGCGACCGGGTTCGTGACCTCGCGAACGAGCTGTTCGGTACCACCCGGCACTGGCACAAGCGGATCGTACGCTCGGGGCCGAACACGCTCGCGCCGTACAAGGAGAACCCGCCGGACCGGGTGATCGGTGCGGACGACATCGTGTTCGCCGACTTCGGGCCGATCTTCGAGGAGTACGAGGCCGACTTCGGGCGGACCTTCGTGCTGGGCGACGATCCGGTCAAGCACCGGCTGCGCGACGACCTCCCCAAGGTGTTCGAGGCCGGCCGGCGCTTCTTCGAGAACACCCCGGACATCACCGGCGCACGCCTGCACACCGAGGTCGCCCGCCTTGCGGACAAGGCGGGTTGGGAGCTGGGCGGTTGGCACGCCGGGCACCTGGTCGGCGAGTTCCCGCACGAGACGATCGAGGGCGCGCACGTCGAGTCGTACGTCACCCCCGAAAACGACACCCCCATGCGCCGCATCGACAAAGCCGGCCGTGCCTGCCACTGGATCCTGGAGATCCATCTCATCGACCGTGAACGCGGATTCGGCGGATTCTACGAGGAACTCCTCACACTCTGACGGAAGTTGGTTCAGCGATAGTTGATCCATGGGGACTGTGACGGCGCTGTACCGGTATCCGGTGAAGTCGATGTTGGGTGAGGCCGTGATCGCTGTCGCGGTGACGGAGAACGGGCTCTCCGGGGACCGGGTCTACGCCGTCCTCGACGGGACGGGCGCGGTGGGCAGCGCCAAACACCCGCGGAAGTGGGGCGAGTTGCTGCGCTGCCGGAGCCGACTCGACGACGCCGGTGTGGTCCGCGTCGTCCTGCCCGACGGCACCGCGCTACCTGTCCAAGACCCTGACCTGGACGCGGAGTTGTCCAAGCTGCTGGGCCGGCAGGTGTCCGTCTCCGGCGTCGTTCCGGAGCACAGTCGGCTGGAGCGTGCCGTGCCCGAGTACGAGGGCGGAGTCCCGGACGTCGTACGGGAGTCGGCGACCGTCGACGCGACGGGGGAGAGCATCACGACCGGCGGTGTCGCGCCGGGGACGTTCTTCGACTTCGGCCGGGTCCACCTCGTCACCACGGCCGCTCTGGACCGGATGCGGAGCGTGTATCCCTCCGGGGACTTCGACGCGCGCCGCTTCCGGCCGAACCTGGTCGTCAACTCCCTTGACGGGCCCGGCTTTCCGGAGGACGACTGGGTCGGGTCGCGCCTGCGGGTGGGAGAGGCACTGTTCCGCGTGCTGGTCCCCACACCTCGCTGCGTGATCCCCACCCTCGGCCACGACGAACTCCCGCCGGACCCCGCCCTCATGCGCGCGGTCGCCCGGGAGCACCGCATCCCGGTGTTCGACCTCGGCCGACTGTCGTGCCTCGGCGTGTACCTGGACGTGCTGGAGGCCGGGACGGTGCGGGTGGGTGACCCGATCGCGTTGGAGGAGACGGCCGCGTGACACCCCCCCCACGACGGTCAGTTCTCGGTCCTGCCGAAGCGGTACTTCAGGTGCGTGGCAAGGGGAGTCTCGATCACCCTGACCGGCTCGACGCGCCGCGGTCCCGCGCCCGGGTCCTCGAAGAGCCGCAGTCCCGCGCCGAGGAGAGCGGGCACCACATGCAGTTGGAGTTCGTCGATGAGCCCCTCCCCGAGGTACTGCCGCACCGTGCTCGCACCGCCCGCGATGTCGACGTTCCGGTCACCGGCGACGGCCCTCGCCCGGTCGAGGGCGCTGTGGATGCCATCCGTGACGAACGTGAAGGTGGTGCCCCCCTCCTTGACGAGGGTCGGCCGGGGGCGGTGGGTGAGGACGAAGACCGGGGTCCGGAAGGGCGGGTTGTCGCCCCAGAACTCCTCCCCGGTGTCGTACATCATCCGGCCCATCACCACCGCTCCGGTCGCGTCGAACCACTCCCGCATCAGCTCGGAGTCGCGGTTCTCCTCCCCACCGGTCATGCCCTGGCGCTCCCGCCAGCTCGCCAGATTGTGGATCCACTCGAAGAGCGGCTCGGCGCCGTCGCCGCCCGGGTTGTCGACGGTCACGCCGGTGCCGGCGATGTAGCCGTCGACGGAGATGGCGAGATCCGCGGTCACGGTCACGATGGTGCTCCTGAGTCGTGGAGGTTGCTGCTTCCACCCTCACGTCGATCGGGACCCGGCGCATTCGACATGCCGCCCCAACTGAGAAGGGGGAGGCCTTGCCCGCTACTCGACGGTGACGACCATGTCGACCGGGGCACACTCGGGCGCCGAGGCGATCAGACGGATCTTGCCGGGGCCGGTCGGGCGGAGGACGGCGAGGGCGCGGCCTTCGTAGGTACGGCGCTCGGTCGCGTCGAAGCGCTCCGGGGTGGACGGATCCGCACTGCCGAAGCCCGACAGGACCCCCGCGCCGGACACTGCGACAGCCACCGGGCGATCGGCCGCGGTGTGCGGGGTGCCGTTCGCGTCGGTCAGGCTGAGAGTGATGTACGCGAGGTCGCCGCCGTGTGCCGTGATGTGCGGACGGTCGGGTTCGGCGCGCAGCCGTACCGGGCCTGTCGCGGTGCGCAGGGCGTGGCGTCCGGTCTCGGCCCCGTCGCGGTAGGCGATCGCGAGGAGTTCGCCGGGTTCGTACGACGTCTCGAACTCGGTGCGGAAGCGGTGGCCCTCGCCCACCGGTCGGCGTCCCAACGGGCGTCCGTTGACGAGGAGTTCGACCTCGTCGGCGTCGCCGTAGACCTCGATCGTGACCGGCTCGCCCTCGGAGCCGGGCCAGGTCCAGCTGGAGATGGAGTCGCTCCAGGCCCAGGGTGTTCCGGCCCAGGTCTTGCCGTGGTGTTCGGGGCGGCGGACCGCGATGTACGGCTGCGCGCGCAGGCCGAAGACGATCTCTCGGTAGTAGGAGGCGGGTCGGCGGTGGCCGGTGATGTCGAGGTCGCCGCAGCCCGCCAGCAGATAGGGGTACGGCGCGGTGTGGGCGGGGTGTGGATCGTCAGGGGTGAGGTACTGGGGACGGCCGATGCCGACCTCGCCGAGGTAGTCCCAGCCGGTCCAGGTGAAGTCGCCGATGACATGGCCGAGTTGTTCGACCAGACGCCAGTTGCCGTCGATGCGGGTGGGGAAGGTCTCGGTGCCCAGGATGATGCGGTTGGGGAACAGGTCGCGGTCCAGGGCGTAGCGGGCCTCGGCGTAGTTCATGCCGGCGACGTCGAGCACGGCGAAGGACTCGGCTGTCTTCTCGGTGACGAGGGCGGAGGCGCTGATCGCGTTCATCATGTCGCCCGGGTCGGCCATGAGGGTGTTGATGCCGGCGCCGTCCTCCGGTGCCTGTTCTCTCATCGCCCTCAGTTCGGACATGACGGCGAGCATGCCGTTGACGGCGTTGGTGACATAGCGCGTGGGGTCCAACGACCGTACTTTCTCCGCGAGTCGGCGACCCCGCGCGGCGCCGGAGGGTGTACCGGTCTCGGGGATCTCGTTGCCGATCGAGTAGAGGATCACGCTGGGGTGGTTGAAGTCCTTGGCGACCATCGCCTCGATGTCGCGCTCCCACCACTCGGGGAAGTCGAGGCTGTAGTCGAAGTCGCTCTTGGCGGACGTCCAGACGTCGAAGGTCTCGTCCACGACGAGCATCCCGAGGCGGTCGCACGCGTCCAACATCGCCTTGCTCATGGGGTGATGGGACATGCGGAGCGCGTTGAACCCGGCGTCCTTGAGGAGTTGGACCCGCCGTTCCTCGGCGCGCGCGTAGGTCGCCGCGCCGAGAACCCCGTTGTCGTGGTGGACACACGCGCCGCGCAGCTTGACCGTCTCGCCGTTGATCCGCAGCCCGTGCCGGGGGTCGAGGCGCAGCGAGCGGACACCGAAGACGACGGTCTCGGCGTCGAGGTCCTTCAGGGTCACGGTGGCGGTGTACAGGGAGGGTGTGCCGGTGCTCCACAGCAACGGGGCCTGGACGTACAGGCGTTGGCGTACGACCGCGGGCTCGCCCGGCAGTACCGTCACCTTCGAGACGTCGCTCGCGACGACACTCCCGGCGCTGTCGTGGATCTCGGTGACGACATCGGCCGTACGGATCGCGGTCGAGTCGTTCTCGACCCTTGTCGCGACCTCGACCACTGCCCGTTCCGCGTCGATGTCCGGGGTGGTGACACGGACCCCGTCGGGCGCGATCCGGACCACTTCGCCGACGAGCATCCACGTGTCGCGGTAGATGCCCGCACCGGTGTACCAGCGTGAGTCACGATGGGCGCGGGCCTCCACGCGGATCTCGTTGTCCTCGCCGAAGCGCAGGAAACGGTCGGCGTCGATGTGGAAGTGCGAGTAACCGAAGGGCCGTTGGCCCGCGTAGTCCCCGTTGATGTACACGACGGCATCGCGGTACACGCCCTCGAACTCGAAGAGGATCCGCTTGCCCCGGTGCTCCTCGGGAACGGCGAACGTCTTGCGGTACTCGTAGGTCCCGCCCGGGAAGTACGCCCCGGCGCCGCCCTCCATCGTGGCCTCACCGCCCGGCGCCGTGCGGTCCTGCCCGATCATCGCGTCGTGCGGCAGTGTCACCGGCCTGAACGGCACCTTCATACCGGACAGTTCGGCGAAGGGGTTGACCTTGGGGCGGGTCTGCCAGCCGTCGTTGAAGGACGTGCGGATCATGGGGTCTCCGTGAGGTGAGGGGCGGTGGCCGGTTCCGGGGGAGCGAGGCTCAGGCCTCGCCGGGTGCCGTCGCGGTCGGTCCGGCCATCTGCGCACGCAGCCAGGCACGGCCGCGCTCCAGCAACGCCCGGGCGATACGGGTGCCGGGAGCCCAGGTCTCGAAGCCGTGCGGGGCACCGTGCACGAGGTCGAACGCGCAGTCCACGCCCGCGTCGCGCAGGCGGTCCGCATAGGCGCTGCACTCGTCGGCGAACAGGTCGATGTCGCCGACGCTGATCCAGGCCGGTGGCAGTCCGCTCAGGTCGGTGCGCCGGGCGGCGACCGCGTGGTCGGGGGCGCGGGAGGCGCCGGGTTCAGTACCGAGATAGGCGGCCCAACCGGTCCGGTTCGCCGAGTTGTGCCACACCCGGTGCCGCACGTCGTCCAGTTCGCGCCGCGCGGCGGTGCGGTCGTCGAGCATGGGGGAGAACAGCCACTGCCCGACCGGCTGTACCCCGCCGGCGTCGTACAGCCGCTGGGCCAGGCAGGCGGCCAGACCCGCGCCCGCGCTGGCACCCCCGACGGCGACGCGCGCTCGGTCGATCCCGAGGGACGCGGCCGATTCCCGCACCCATCGCCACGCGGCGAAGACGTCGTCGAGCGGTGCCGGGAAGGGGTGTTCGGGGGCGAGGCGGTAGTTCGTCGAGACGACGACGATGCCCGACTCGCGGGCTGTCAGGGCGCAGAAGACGTTGTCCTGGACGACGTCGCCGATGACGTACCCGCCGCCGTGCACCCACAGCAGCGCCGCGCCCGAGCCGCCACCGGCGGGCGTGTACACGCGCATGCCCCGGCCCTCGTCGAGGACGCGGACATTGACGCCCTCGACCGGTTCGCCCGGCCCGTGCCGGACGACCAGGGCGCGCACCACGCGCCGTCCCCACGTCCGGCGGACCGGCAGCCGCGGCATTCGCGCGACGGCGCGCCGCAGTTCCGGGTCGACCGCGTCGAGCTTCATGGGCGGCTCTCCTCGCATCAGGCCCCAGCGCGCATCCCGCAGCTGGTAAAACGTATTACCACCTGCCTGCGGTACGGTATCCAGCGCATCCGGCACCGCACAAGCCCCAGTTCAGACCGCACACAGGAGACCCGGCCGCCGGGCCCCCGTTCCGAGGAGCGAGAGAGTGAGCAGGTCCACGCGCGCGACAGCCAAGGACGTCGCCCGGGCCAGCGGGGTCTCACAGACCACGGTGAGCTTCGTTCTCAACGGGGCGGCCGGGCACGTCTCCGAGGAGACACGGGAACGGGTACGGCAGGCCGCGCGCGACCTCGGGTACGTCCCGAACGGCTCGGCGCAGGCGCTGCGCAAAGGGGCGTCCCGCATCGTCCTGCTCAACATCGAGGGCATGCCCACCGGCAGCAGCCTCGGCAGCTACATCCGGGGCCTCGACGCCGAACTCGCCGCACACCAGCACGTGTTGCTGGTGCTGCACGGCCACCTCTCCTCGCAGGCCCTCTCCGACGTGGCGCAGGCCGTCTCCGCCCGAGCGGTGATCGACCTCGGCGACGCGGGCCGCGCCGACGACATCGTCACCGACGCCGAGACGTCCCTCGACGCGTTCTCCGCGCAGGCCGACGTCCCGGTCCGGTACCTGGTCGGCCGAGGCCACCGGTACCTCGCCGCCGTCATGCCGGACACCCCGGAACTCCAGGCTCTGGCCGGTCTGCGAGGGCGGCTCATCCGGCAGGCCACGCACGCCGCGGGCCTGGCCGCCTGCCCGGTGCTCGTCCTGCCCGGCGGTCTCGACGCCGCCGAGGAACGGCTTCGGGCCTTCCGTACCGACCACCCGGACGTCACGGCCGTCCTCGCCTACAACGACGACCTCGCGCTCGTCACACTCGCCGCGATGAGGCGCCTTGGGCTGCGCGCACCGCAGGACCTCGCCGTCGTCGGGTTCGACGACACCCCGCACGGAGCGCTGTTCTCACCCGCCCTCACCACTGTGCACATCGACGCAGAGGCCATCGGCCGCAGCGCCGCACGCACCGCGCTGGGCCTGTCGGCGGCGGACACCGCGTCGCGACCGGCTCGGGTGATCGCCCGCGAGTCCGCCTAGACGTCCTCGTTCAGATGCCGGCGCAGTTTCGCCGTGACGGCCGGGATCTCGCGACCGAACGCCGCCTGGTCCAGGCCGTCGTCCGCGACCACGGCGAGCAGCGCACGGTGTCCTACGGCCGTCACGATCACGTGGCCCGTGCTGCAGCGCGCGCTGATCTCGCGGAGATGGTCGGTGCCGCCCTGATCGGCGGGGCGGTGGCCCAGGGCGAGGAGGAGGTCGGTCACGGGGTCGCTCATTGAGGATCTACCGTCTTGAATGCGCTGGTCACGGGGCTGGTGTGGGTGGTGGGTTGGGTCCTCGCGCTGGTCGGGGGCGATTGTCTGGCGTCAAGACCCCCGCCCCGGAGGGGAAGACATCGACCATGCCCTCGGCCCGGTCACTTCCGGAGCCGACGCTCGCCACGCTGACCTCGGATCCCGTGCTCCTTCCGGATCATGCCCCCGCCGAACCCAACGTATGGCCAGGTTGCCTGCCGCCGGTTGCCGACGTCCAACACCGAAGTACGGGACCTGGTGAGCGAGTGGTCGGCCATGCGAACCAGGAGGATGCGGCGAATGGGGCCCGGCGGCTGGAGGGGCAGGACGTCGACGCCGGGTCGGATACCCTCCAGCGCCGGTGGCGGAAGCTGCCGGCCGGGAAGATCGCCACGGGATCACCGTGCCCGGCCGCAGACAAGGCACCGTCGAGAGCGAGCGGTTGCTCGCGACCCTGATCGCCGAGGGGCTGACCAACCGGCAGATCGCCACGGTGCTGCGGGTCACCGAGGACGCGGTCGCCAACCGGCTGTCCCGGCTGTTCACCCGCACCGGGCTCAGGTTCCGCACCGAAGGTCACGGCCGTCCTCACCGGTTACGGGGCCCGCCACCGGGGCGTGAGGCGGCCGGACGAGTCCACAAGCCGCTTCGTCGTCCCGATCAAGGGAGATCCGGAGCACGGTCACGAGACGGTTTCCGGTGCCTGCTCGCCGAGATAGGCGCGCTCCAGCAGACCGGGGTCCGCCGCGAGCCGCGCGGCGGACCCGCTCAACACCGTTTCCCCGTGCACCAGGACCACCGCCCGGTCCGCCACGTCGAGGGCCAGCCGGACGTGCTGCTCGACCAGCACGACCGCCGTGCCGGTGTCCTCGGCGATCCGCCGGACGACCGGCAGCAACTCCTCGACGATCACCGGCGCCAGCCCCATGCTCAGCTCGTCGACGAGCAGTACCCGGGGGTCCTGGATCATGGCCCGCCCCAGCGCCAGCATCTGCTGCTCCCCACCGGAGAGCATCCCGGCCGCGACCTTCAGCCGTTTTCCCAGTGCCGGAAAGAAGTCGAGCACCTGGTCCACACCGCTGCCCCGACGTCGCCGTGCCAGGGTCAGGTTGTCCCGCACGGTGAGCTGGGTGAACAGGGACCGGTCGTCGGGCACCAGGACCAGTCCCCGCCGGGCGACCTCACGCGCCCGTCCGCCACGGATCTCCCGCCCGTCCAGGGCGACCGACCCGCCCAGGCGCGGCAGCAGCCCGGCGAGCGTCATCAACAGCGTTGTCTTTCCCGCCCCGTTGGGCCCCAGCAGGGCCGTGACCTCACCGGGCGGCAACGTGAGGTCAAAGCCGCGTACCACCGGCCGGCCCTTGGTGTAGCCCGCGTCCACGCCTTCGCACGTCAGCAGTTCCCGCGCGGTCACTGGACGACCTCCCCGCGCACCTGGTCCGTATCGACGTGCGTCGCACCGAGGTAGGCGGTCGCGACCCGTGGATCTGCCTTGATCTCGGCGGGAGTTCCGTCCGCGATGACCTTTCCGATGTCCAGTACGACGATGCGGTCGCACACGTCGAGCACCAGCCCCATGTCGTGGTCGATGAGCAGGACTGTCACGCCGTCGGCCCGTACGGCCCGCAGCCGGTCGCCCAGCCAGCGGCTCTCGGAGCTGTCCAGGCCGGCCGCGGGCTCGTCGAGCAGCAGCATCCTGGGGCGGCCGGCCAGGGCCCGTGCGATGGACACCAACTGCCGCCTGCCCTGGGACAGTTCACGCGCGGGCTGGCTTCGGAACCGGCTCAGGTGCAGCGTCTCGAACAGCCGGTTCCGCAGCTCCAGCCCCTGCGCGGAGCCGACGTGGTCGCCGCCGTGGAGGGCGGCCGCCTCCCCGACGAGCACGTTCTCCTCCACGCTGAGGTCCTCGTAGAGCTCGATGCCCTGGAAGGTGCGTCCGAGGCCCGCCCGGCCCCGCTGGTGCGGCTTCAGCGAGGAGATCACCCGGCCGTCGAACTCGACTGTTCCCGTACTGCGGTTGTATCCGCTGATGGCGTCGAGGAGGGTGGTCTTCCCGGCACCGTTCGGGCCGATCACGCCGACGATCTCGCCCGAGCGCACGTCGAAGGAGACGGAGTCGACGGCCACCACACCGCCGTAGCGGACCCCGGCATCGCGTACCGCGAGGAGCACCTCGCCCGGTTCGGGAACGGGTGGGCGGGAGGACGGCGCCGACTCGGTCAGGATGTCGGCGTCCTGGCCGAGGGCGGAGGGGCGGCGCCTGCGCCGTAGCCGGGCCGACAGTTCGTGCGCCGGGCCGACAAGGCCTTCGGGGTTGGTGATCACGGTGAGGACGAGACCGACCCCCATGATCACGTCGTACCACTCGCCGATGGACAGGGCCCGGTCCAGGAGAACGGGCAGGAGACCGCCGGCTCCCATCACTCCGGCGACGAGGCCGCCGGACAGGGAGGTGATGCCGGCCAGATAGGCGGTCGCGAACAGGCCGAGACCGCCGATCGCGGTGAACATCTCGGCGTCGGCGACGGTCTGCTGGTAGCCCAGCAGGGCGCCCCCGAGCCCGGCGACGAACGCCCCGATCGCGAAGGCGACGATCTTCGTACGGGCGACGTCGATGCCCGCCGCCGCGGCCGACCGTTCGTTGGCGCGCACGGCGAGCATCGCGGCACCGAGCCTGCTGCGGCGCAGCCACGCCACGCCCAGGCCGACGAGCAGCAGCACCACCAGACACAGCAACGCGAACGGGATGCGTGGATAGTCGTCGCCCGCCCCGATGCCCAGGTCGATCCCGAACAGGCGGGGCGAGGGCACCTTCGAGCCGCCCAGGCCGCCGTTGAGCTGGGTGTTGCGGAACCAGAATGCTTCCAGAGCCACGGCCAGCGCGACCGTGACCACCGCCGCCGGCAGGCCACGGATCCGCAGCGCGGGCAGCCCGATCACCACCCCGATCACCGTCGCCGCCAAGGCCGCCAGCAGGGGAGCGAACGGAAAGGGGACACCCCAATCCACGCTCAGCCTGCTGAGACTGAACGCGCCGACCCCGGCCAGGGTCAGCTGAGCCAGTGAGATCTGCCCGGCGAACCCGGTGACGACCACCAGTGACAGGGAGATCACCGCCAGGGTCAGCGAGGTGATCACGGCCGCGCGGATGCTCCCTGTGGTGGCGAGGAGGACGACGACAGCCAGGGCCGTACTCACGACCGCCGGGACCAGGACGCGGTCGGGCCGCGGTGCCCGGCCCAACGCCTGCTGGATCAGCGAGCCGCGGGTGGGCAGCGGCCGGCCGCGGACCACGAGGTAGGCCAGGATGACGGCCAGTGGCACGAGTTGGGCCAGACCGGCCTGGGGCAGCCAGGACCACTTCCCCTGCAGGAACTGCAGTTCCGACTGGAGCATCCCGATGACCAGCCCCGCTCCCACGGCCGGGATCAGCGCGGTGAAGTTGCCGACCAGCGCCGCCGCGAGAGCGGGCACGATGAACAGCGTGTAGGAGACCGGGACCAGCGGCACGATCGGGGCGATCAGGATGCCGGACAGCCCGGCGACGGCCGAGCTGAGCGCCCAGTTCGCCACCGCGATCCGCTCCGGCGACAACCCGCTGACCAGCGCGCCCTTCTCCGACTCCGCCGCAGCCCGGGCCGTGAGACCGAACCGGGTCAGCCGGAACACCAGCGCCAGGACGACGGTCAGGACGACGATCACCGCCGCGAACCACAGCCGGTCGCCGGGGATGAGTGAACCGCCCCAGGACACCGGGTCGTTGGGCAGGATGGCCTTGACCGACACGGCCCCCGTACCCACCGCCGCGGCGAGCACGGCCTGGATCACCAGCATCACCCCGATCGAGGCGACAGCCTTCGCCACCGGCGGCGCGGTCCGCAGCGGCCGGAAGACCAGCCCGTACAGCACGACCCCCAACAGGGCAGTGAGGACAAGGGAGATGACCACCGCCGGGAAGAGGCCGAGCGGCCCCCCGAGCCCGACCTTCTTCGGCACACCCGGCAGCGGCACCAGCAACTCGCCCTGGCGCAGGAACGCGTAGGTGTACGCGCTGTACAACGCGATCGCCCCGGTGGCGAAGTTGACGACCCCGGAACTGCGGAAGGTGAGAACGAGTGCCAGCGCGAGCGCGCCGAACACCGCACCGCTTCCCAGTCCCAGCAACAGAAACACGACGTACTGGCTCATCGGTGAGACCGTCCCTTCCTGCTGCGGCGTCTACCGCGCGAACAACGGACTGGGATCGACGACCCGCATCTGTCCCAACTTCCCGCCGGATACCGTGCCGGTGACCTCCTTGGCCGAGCAGGCCGACGGCAGCCCCGGTACCGCCTTGGCGTCGCAGGTGAAGGTGATGCCGTGGCCGGCGGGGAGTACGACGTTCTTCGCCGAGTGCAGCGCCGCCGTGATGGTCTTCGAGGAGACGGTGCCCGTAAGGCCGTGCAGCGCGCGTACCAGACCGAGCACGCCCTGGTATCCGATCGCCGCGTACCCCTGGGTCGGTGTACCGGGGCTGTATTCCTTCATCACCTGGCGGTAGAGCTGGGCCTCGATGTCGTCGCTCGCCACGTCGAAGCTGCTGAACACCTGCAGTCCGTCCATGCCCGGGCCCACCGCGTCGACGACCTCGGGGGCCACGCACGACTGGACGGACATCCGCGCGATGCCGGCGCCGAGCGTGCCCATCGCCTGGAGGACGGAGGTGCACACGGTCGACTCCCCGACGACGGCCACGGCGTCGGGCTTGTTCCGCAGCGCGGCACTCACCTGGGGAGACGCGTCCGGTGTGCCCGCCGCTATGGTCACGATCTGCAGGCCGACACCGGCCTTGGCGAAGACCGGCTTGCCGATGGCCTCGACACCGCTGACCGCGGCGGGCGCGTCGATCACGAACGCGGCGACCTTCTTGTAGCCCTTCTCCTTCGCGTACGCGGCCATCGACGTCATGGTCGTCGGGAAACCGCCCGTCCAGGAGAAGGCGTTGGCGGTGGTGCCCTCGGAGGTGCTGGCGGCGATGGACGTCGTCCAGGGAATTCCGGCCCCGGTCACGATCGGCACCATGGAGTCACCCAGACCACTGCTGGTCAGGACGACCGCGTCGACCTTCTGCTCGACCATCCGGTTCGCGCAGTCCCGCGCCGTCGCCGGTTCCTCCTTCGTCTTGCAGATCACGAACTCGATCGGCCGGCCGGCGATTCCTCCGAGGTCGGCGTTGGCGTACTTCATGGCGGCCTGGGCGGCTTCCCTGGTTTCGGGCTGGCTGATCGCGGAGCCGCCCTCATTGGTGACGAGGCCGATCCTGACCGGGGCGCCGGTGGCCTTCTTTCCGGGGAAGGCGCTCGCCAGCGCGGCCGGTATCTTCGTGCTGCCCGCGGCGGCGGTCGCGCCCCCGCCGCTGCCGCCGCATCCCGCGAGCAGGACCGTGGCCGACACCAGTGCGACCGAAGCGCGCGACCGGGGTGAGAAGAGGACTCGTCCGACCGACTCGATCATGTCTGCGTCCCAACGTGTCGGCGAGTGCCCGGCACTCGCTGCGATCAGCGACCGGTCGCGCCGTGGGCCGAAGCCGCGGCGACGCCGCCGTCCGAGAAAGTGAAGAGAGAGCCGCGAGCGGAGGTCGAACGGCACGAAGGCCGGGCGCGCCGCGGCAGACCATGCCGGTCGGCGTGCCGAGGACTTCATGACCGGCGACGAGAGGGACCCTGCTCCGGTGAAAGGGAGAGGGGCGGCCGATCCTCGCGAGTAGCGGCCGCAAGCAAGAAGAGTATACGTAATTGAGTGCTGCAGGAATGGCTCGTACGGGACTTGTCCAAGCAGTCGGCCCCTCATGCGGCGTCACGCCTGGAATGAGGGGCCGAAATCTGTGGGCGTGCGGTCAGGGGCCGCGATGGACCCAGCCCGCGTCGTGCCAGTACGTCTCAAGGTTCTCCATCGGCTCGGGCCAGGTCTCGATGTAGGTGACGCCCTCCGGCCCGGCCGTCATGAGATAGGGAGTTCCGGCCTCGCTGATCCAGAACTCGCCCGGACCGATGGTCCGGCTGCCCTCTTCCCCGTCCTTGCCCCAGGCGACATGGAACGCGCCGCCGAAGACGATGATCAGCTCATCGAGGTTGTGATGGTGGCGGGGGACCGCGAAGTCCGGCGCGCACCGCAGGCCGTTCAGGTTGAACGACGGGTCCACCTTCGTCGACCACCACATGTTCCCTTTGAAGGTCTGCTCCATGTCGACCGGCGCATCGGCCAGGAGGCCGCCCTCGTGCCACAGGTACGTGGGAGCGGACTGGTCGACCGGCAGCTCGATCCAGCCCTCGTCCGACAGCAGATTGAAGAACTCGATTCCCATGCCCCGATACTGGGGACCGGGGTGGGACGTGTCATGCGTGAATCCCGTTGGCCGGGACCGGAGTCCGGCCCCGGCGCCCCCGCCGGGTGGGTCCCGATGAGCGGAACCTTCCGACGACACGGTGTCCGGCCGTGCATACCGTCGCCGCGTGACTCTTACATTCGGTGATCTGGTGGAAGACGCGGACTGGGTTCCGATGGGCCTGGAGCAGCAGGGCCATCCCCAGTACTTCTGGAACGACGGCGGCCTGCTGCGGGACGCACCCGTGGACTTCGCGGCGACCTTCGACGGGGCGATGTGGGTGACCACCAAACCCATCGACGTACCGCACTTCAACCGCAACCCGCTGCGCGTACGCCCGGACTTCACGGTGCCCCGGCACCATCACAACGTCGACGAGATGCTGTTCGTCCTCGCCGGCGAGTACAGCATCGAGCACTACGAGGCGGGCGAGCCGCAGACCGTGCGGGTGGGGCCGGGGGACGTCTTCCTCAGCCGGGCCGGCACGCCGTACACGATGACGGCGGGACCCGAGGGAGTCACCTACATCGAGACCTGGCCCAAGCCGGTGCGGGAGCTGGAGACGTACTGGCACGACGTCGGCTGGGTCCGGCGGTAAGCCCTCGACACGATCGTGTCCCGGCCCCCGGAGGCCGGGACCACGGATCGGACGGGTCAGTCGGTCCAGAGGAACCGGTCGGCGACCCGGTGGTGGTTGTAGACGGTCATCTCCTGCTCCTCGCTCAGCCGGTGCCCGTCGAAGCTGGGGGAGTGCATGCCCACGGTCACCTCCTTGGCGTTCGTCAGGTCCTGCGTGAAGATCTCGCCGAGGTCGGCATCGCGGAAGTCCTCGAAGAACTGGGGCTGGAAGTCCCGCTTCTTGTCGTAGTCGGCGACGGGGATCTGGTCCAGGCTGAAGATCTCGAACAGGCAGCTGTCCGGGTCCAGGCCGTTCGGCCGCGCCCGGTAGCCGAAGACCGAACCCTGGTTGGGCAGCAGGATCGTGTTCGGGAACACGTTCCACGCCGTACCGGCCTCCGCCCACTGCTGGGGCGTGATGTCCGGCCAGTCGTAGCCCTCGGCGAGCGACAACTCCTTGTACAGCTGGAGGTAGTACTGGCCGGCGGTCATCCCCTCCGGCACCTCCGCCGTCTTCAGCGCCTCGGCGGCCCGCCAGCTCCGCTCGTTCTCCAGGCCGCGCATGTCGTCGGCGATGTACTGCACGCTCAGCGCCACGCTGAGCCGTTCGTCGGTCACGCCCCCCGTGCCCCGGTTGGCCGGGTCCTTGGCGGTGTCCTTCTTCTTCGGGCCGACGCTCGAATAGTGGGCGTGCCGCTCGTACACGGTCGTGGGCGCCCACATCCTGTTCTCAAGTTCCTTCATCGAGGCGATGTTCGTGTTCGACTTGTCGAAGCGGTAGAGCTGCGGATGCGTCCCCGCCACGTGATAGGCCTCAAGGAATCCGTCCAGCGCGGTCTTCCAGTTGCACGGCAGCAGCACGCTCTTGTGCCACCGGTAGCGCATGTTCTCGAACTGGAACGGTGCGAAGATCCGCGGGATCGGGTCGAGGTATTCGAGGAGCGGTTTCGCGTCGGGGTCCATGTTGATGAACACGAACCCGCCCCACTGCTCCGCCCGTACCCGGACCAGGCCCAGGTCGTCGTCGGAACGCGGCACGAACTCCTCACGGTCGAGCACCAGCCTGATCGAACCGTCCAGGTTCCAACGCCAGCCGTGGAAGGGGCAGATGAGCGAACCGACCCGCCCCCGGCCCCGCGCCAGCCGCGTACCACGATGCCGGCACGCGTTGAAGTAGGCGCGGATCGAGTCCCTGCCCTCCCGCACGATCAGGATCGAATGACCACCGATCTCGTACTCGACGAAACACCCCACGCCCGGCAGTTCCTCAAGGCGGCAGGCCAGCAACCACGCCCGCGTGAACACCTTCTCCAGTTCCAGCTTGAGGAACTCGGCATCCAGATAACGGCCCTTGGGCACGAACGCACGGGACAGCCGGTACTTCTCCGGGACCTTCTCGGCGGGCACATCGCCCTCGAACCAGGGAACCCGACGGTCCACCCGGGGCTCAACCACTGCAGACACCGATCACCACTCCTCCACTCGACATGCGTGTACGGCTCCAGGCGGCCGCAAGGTGACGTCAGCCGGCGTCGGGGCCGGCGACCTCGGTCCCGTCGGCGCGCCGCACCACGTGGATGCAGTTGCCCGGGCACTCGTCGGCGGCGTCGATCACATCGAGACGCAGCCGCTCCGCCACATCGGCCTGTGCGCCCTCGGGCGTCAGCAGCTCCCCGTCGGCGGCGTTCTTGACGTAGGCCAGTCCGTCGCCGCCGAACTCGAAGACATCGGGGGCGTACTGGGTGCACAGACCGTCACCCGTGCACAGTTTCTGATCGATCCACACCCGTACCTCATCGCTCACGAGCCTCGCCCTCCTCGTCCACGGAAAGTCGTGCGTCATCGCCGTCCGTCCGTCGTCGCGTCGTCGCGGTGGCGGTGAAAACGACTCTCCACGCGGCGTCCCGGGCCGTCCACCGGCCGTCCCATCAGCCGGGACCAGCGCGGACGTCCCTGCTCGGAGCCGTCCTACACTCAGCCGGCCGACCGTCCCGCCGAGCCGGGTTCCCGTCCGTCGTGCCCGTCGCCGTACCGCCGTCCGCACGCCACGGCGCCGCAGTGCGCCCCGTCCACTCTCCCCAGGAGGCCGGCCCGTGGCCGAGACCGTGACCACAGACATCCTCATCGTCGGCGCCGGCCCGATCGGGCTCTACGGCGCCTACTGCGCGGGTTTCCGCGGGCTGCGGACCGTCCTGGTCGACGCGTTGCCGCAGTGCGGGGGCCAGATCACCGCGCTCTACCCGGAGAAGGAGATCCGCGACATCGCCGCCGTCCCCGGCACCCGGGGCCGCGACGTCGTCACCGCCCTCAAGGACCAGGCCGACGCGTTCGACCCGGCCTACCTCCTCGGCCGTCAGGCCGTCGACCTCACCCACACCCCCGACGGACGCCCCCAGGTCACCCTTTCCGACGGCACCACCATCGACGCCGGAGCGGTCGTACTGACCGCCGGGATCGGCACGTTCACCCCGCGCACCCTCCCCGCCGGGGAGGAGTTCCTCGGGCGCGGGCTGAGCTACTTCGTCCCGGACCCGGCCGAGCACGCCGACCGTGACGTCCTCGTCGTCGGCGGCGGCGACAGCGCCGTCGACTGGGCCCTCGCCCTGCACCCGATCGCCCGCTCCGTGACCCTCGTGCACCGGCGCGGCGCGTTCCGGGCCCACGCGGCCAGTGTGCGTGAACTGCACGCCTGCGGAGTCGACATCGTCACCAACGCCCAGGTGGAGACCCTCGCCGGCGACGACCTGCTGCGCCACGCGCACCTGCGGGTCGACGGGGAGGAGGAGGCCCGGGTGCTGAAAGTGGATGCCGTCGTGGCCGCCCTCGGCTTCATCAGCAACCTCGGACCACTCGCCGACTGGGGCGTCGAACTGGAGCGGCGCACGATCGTCGTCGACACCAGAATGCGCACCACGGTCGACCGGGTCTACGCCGCCGGCGACGTCACCGCCTACGCCGGCAAGGTGCGTCTGATGTCCGTCGGCTTCGGGGAGGTGGCGACCGCGGTCAACAACGCGGCCGTCGCCCTGGACCCCGCGCTGTCCCTGTTCCCCGGTCACTCGACCGAGTCCGCCTGAACACCCGACTCCTTCTCGAAGAGCCGTTCTCCGAGAGGGAGTCGAGGAGGACCGGGCCTAGCGGCTCACGTCGGCCATGTCGACGGCGGCGATGTAGGAGAACGCCATCGACGAACCCACGGGACCGCCCGCGCCCGGGTAGATCCGGCCGGACATCGGCGCCATCGTGTTCCCCGACGCGTACAGACCGGAGATCACCGAACCGTCGGGCCGCAGCACGCGCGCGTGCTCGTCCGTCTTCAGACCCCCCTTGGTCCCCAGGTCGGACAGCACGATCGTGGCCGCGTAGAACGGCGGTTCGTCGATCACGCCCAGGCAGGGGTTGGGCCCGTCGGTGTGGGCCCCCGCCATGTGCGTGATCATCAGGTCCCAGGGATCCTCACCGCGGCCGAACTGCTCGTCCTTGCCGCCTCGGGCGTACCCGTTGAACTGCTCGACGCTCTCGGTGAGCGCACCCGCGGGCAGGCCGATCAGCGCCGCCAGCTCCTCCAGCGTGTCCGCCCGCTTCAGCACACCGGCGGCGAGGAACTTCTCGACGTCGAACCAGCCGGGCACCTGCGGTGCGACCGGCAGCCCGGCGAACGCCCGCTTGTTGTCGAGCTGGCGCTGGTCGAACACCCAGTGCGTGGGCAGGTGCGACACGTGCGAGGACCGGTGCGCCTTGAGCATCTCGTGACCGGCACGGTCGTAGGGGAGGCGTTCGTTGAGGTAGCGCTGTCCGGCGGCGTTGACCCAGATGCCGCTCCACACCGACGTGTAGAACACCGGGCGGGTGCCGGGTACGACGAGGCCCGGCGCGAACCACGACTCGTCGAGCAGGCCGGTCGCGGCACCGATGTCGATGCCCGCGGTCAGGGCGTCGCCGGTGTTGCCCTCGCAGCCCTGGGTCCACTCGTCGGTGATCCCGGGCTGGAAGCGTTCACGCAGCGCGCCGTTCCGCTCGTAGCCGCCGGCGGCGAGCAGGACGCCCCGCCCGGCACGGAAGGCCACCGGCTCGCCCTCGCTCAGTGCCTCGACCCCGACGACCGCGCCGTCCTCGACGATCAGGCGCTCCAGCGCGGTGTTCGTGCGCATGGTCCCGTTGCCGGTCTCCATGAACGCGAGCAGCGCACGGCCGATGAGGGCCTGCCCGCCGATCATCTCCCGCGGGACCTCCACCCCCCAGCGCTCCGTCCACAGCGGCCTGCGCACCAGCGGCTCCAGGTCGCCGAGTTCGGACCGGTCGAGGTTCTCGGGGAAGATCGTGCGGCCCTGGGGCAGGCTCCCGGGGCGGCCGGCGAAGTAGTCGGGCACGCCCTGCCAGAAGAACCGGCCGAACCGCGGGTTCTTCTCCAGCTCGTCGATCAGGGTGGGACCGGCCTGGAGGAAGGCCTCCCGCAGTGCGGCCGGCGAGTCGTCGCCGACGATCGCGTCGAGGTAGGGGCGGGCGACGTCGGGGCCGTCCTCGACGCCGGCCCGCTGCTCGGCCGCATTGCCGGGCAGCCAGATCCCGGCGCCCGAATAGGCCGTGGTCCCGCCGACGTACTCCGTCTTCTCGATCACCAGCGTGCGCAGCCCACGGGAGGCCGCGGCGTACGCGCCGACCAGCCCCGCGCCCGAGCCGACGACGATGACATCGTAGGAATCAGCTGTGCCTTCGCCGCTCATGACGGTCCCTCTCGTGAAGTGTCGAGCATCGGACGGACACGGCCTGCTCCCGCGGAAGCGAGCCGTGCCGAAAGAGAACAGTGCACTCAGTCACGGATCGCGTTCGACGCCGCCTCAAGGTGCGCGAAGCCCTGGGCGGCCTCCTCGTCGAGCTCCATGACCTCGACGAAGTGCCCCAACTCGGCCGTCATGTCGAGGTACCCGAACCGGATGGCGCCGCTGTCCCCGTACTGCTTCCACGACCTGCCGCTCGCGGCGACGATCGCGGACGCCTCGTCGAAGTCGTCGACGCGGAAGCCCAGATGATGCAGTGTCGCCGGCTCCCCGGGCCTGACGGCCTCGCGATAGAGGTCGACCTTGCCGCCGACCGGGCGGATGATCTCCAGGTTGGTCGGGCCGGCGTTGACCAGGGCGACATCGATGACCCACTCGTCGGCGGGCACCCCGTCCACCACGACGAACGTGCCGCGCGGGCCGTCGGCACCGGCGGGCGGCAGACCGCCGCCGAGCGACGACTTGAAGTGCTTGACGCACTCGACCGTCCCCAGCCTCGACTCCAGGAACGCGGCCGTGGCGTCGATGTCGTCGGTCACGTATCCGAGCTGCATGAAGTTGCGGAAGAGGTCACTCAACGATCGCACTCGGCACCCCTTGTTCTGATCGGTCCGATCGGCCACGGGGAACGACTGTCCCGCCGCCCTCCGTGGTCGTCCATCGCGTGTCCCACCAGACGGAATCTGCCGCGTGCACGCGGCTCCGGAGTGGCACGATGCGGCGATGACCACATCGAGTGCGGGGACGGCGCCGGTGACCGTGGACCGGGCAGCGATCGAGCACCGGCTGATCACGATGCGCAAGTCGGTCGTACAACTCGACTCGCTCGGACGGCTGGACAGCGCGCGCCTGGCGAACGACCCGGGCACCGGGCTGGCGGTCGAGCGCGTCCTGGCCCTTCTGAACGACCTCGCCTCCGCCATCAACGGGCATGTCTCCGAAGGGGTGTTGGGCGAGGCGCCGCCGCAGACACCCACCGCCTCGTTCGGCGCGGCCGAGCGGGCCGGGCTGATCGACGCCGACACCGCGGCCGCCCTCGCGCCGGCGGACGGACCGCACCACGTCCTGGTGCAGCTGTGTCTGGACGCGGAACCGGAGGGGGTCGGCGCGGTCGTCTCCGCCGCGCGGTCCGGATACCGGGAGTACGTGCGGCAGGTCACCGACTGGATCAGCGCGAGCACGCCCGACCGGACGGTGTGAAGGTTCAAACGGCAGCGGCTACAGTGCGACCATGACGACGACGCCACGCTGGCTGGACGCCGAGGAGATGCGGGCCTGGCTCGCCTACGTCGAGTTCTCCACCCTCCTCTCCGACCACCTGAACCGTCAGCTGCGGCGCGACGCGGGGATGACGCACTCCGACTACATCCTGCTCGCCCACCTCTCCTCGATTCCGCAGGGCAGGCTGACCATGTCGGAGCTGGCCGAGCGCCTCAAGATCACCCGCAGCCGGCTGACCCACGCCGTGACCCGCCTCCAGGAAGCCGGTTACCTCGACCGCCACGAGGACCCCGAGAACCGGCGCAGCCAACTCGCCGTACTCACCGCACAGGGACGTGAGTTCCTGGAGCGCGCGGCCCCCGGCCACGTCGAGGCCGTACGCCGCGCGGTCTTCGACGCGCTCACACCCGAGCAGGTGCGCCAGTTCGCGGAGATCGGCGAGGCGATCAACGCGGCGCTCCATCGCGAGGAGGACACCGGGGACGACCAGGAGGCGCTGCCGTGGCGTCGGCGGTAGGTGTACTGACCTGAGAGGTTGGGGACACGGCTGGCGGGTGGCGCCAGCGAACCGTGACGTTCGGCGGCGCCTGCTGTTCAGCGGGTTCTCGCGCTGTCCTTGCGAGAAGAGCCGCTTGGGGCTCAGGGGTTTTTTGTGCGCAGGGCGCCTTGGCCGTCGAGGTCGTTGAGCACGGCAGGCAGGCCCGTGGTGAGCATTTTGGTGCGGACGGAGCCGAGGATTTTGGCCATGAAGAAGCCTCCGGCGCCGGTGAAGCCGGTGTGGTCGTAGGTGAAGCGCGTTCCACTGCCGTGCGGTTCGAGCCGGTAGGCGACCTCTGTCACCTCGCCGCCGCCTTCGTCCTGCCACGAATAGCGCAGCAGCGAAGGCTCGCGTACCTCCAACACCTCGCACACCACGACGCCGCTCCAGCCGGGCTTCGGCTTCGCGATGAACTTGAACGTGGTGCCGACCGTGGTGGCGAAGCCCTCCGGCCGAGCGCCGGCGCCGGTGGCCGTCCACAGCGGGATCAGCTCCGGATCGGTGACCGCACGCCAGGCCTTCTGCGGTGAGTGCGGGTACACGCGGACGATGTGGATGGCGCTCATGGAGGGCTCCTCGGGTAGGGGCGCGTCAAGCCCAGCGTTAATTTACAGTCACTGAAAAGTTACAGTAACAGAAAAATGCAGACCGGGCAGACTATGCTTGAGCGATGAGTACGCGCACCGTGGACTGGACGGCCTTGCGCCGCGACGAGGAGCCTGCAGTCGAGGGGCTGCGGGAGCGCAAGAAGCGGCTGCTACGGCAGCAGCTGTCCGACACGGCCACCGAGATGTTCATGGACCGGGGCTTCGACGCGGTGCGTGTCTCTGAGATCGCGGACGCCTGCGGGGTGTCGGAGAAGACCGTGTTCAACTACTTCCCGACCAAGGAATCCCTCGTCCTGGACCTGGGCGAAACCACGTTGAACTCCCTGCGGACCACACTGGCCGATCCGGACCGGTCGCCGGTCGAGGCGGTGCTGGAGATCTTGTCCGGCCAACTGGCGGGCCTCACGTCCTGGCTGGCGGCACAGGACGACTGGACCCAGGCCAAGGCCGTTCTCCTTCGCTTCGGCATGCTGATCGGATCCACCCCGTCCCTGCGGGCATATCAGCGCGACATGGCCGACCAGCAGGTCGCCGTAGCCGCCGAAGTCCTGGCCCGACGCGCCGACATGAGCCCGGACGACCCCGAACCTCAGATCGCCGCGGCCGCCCTGCTCGCACTGTGGCCCGTCCAGTTCCAGGCACTGCGCAGGCACCTGCATCGCGCCCAGACCTCCGGGGAACTGCACGATGAGGTCAGCACCGACGTCCAACGCGCAGCCCAACTCATCGACGCCGGACTTAACTCACTCGCCCCCGCCCGGCGCAGTCAGTGAAACGGTCAACCGGCCCGGGGTAGCGGCGAGGGGCATCACCGTTTCACCGGCCCGCCTGTCGACCGGGACCCGTCACCAACCTCCGTCGGTAGAAGAGCTAGGGCGCGGGCAAACGTGAACTCGCCCGGCTAGCCGACGAGTTCGCGTATGAGCGCGGCCACCTGCTCCGTCTCGATCAGGAACCCGTCGTGGCCGTACGGCGACTCGATCACCCGGAGCCGGTCCGCGGCCGGTATACCCGCCGCCAACTCGGCCTGCTGGTACGGCGGATAGAGACGGTCGGAGTCGACTCCGGCGACCAGGGTCCGTGCGGTCACCCGGCGCAGCGCCGCGTGTGTGCCCCCGCGATCGCGGCCGATTTCGTGGCTGTTCATGGCCTCGGAGAGGGTGACGTAGCTGCCCGCGTCGAAGCGGCGTACCAACTTGGCGGCGTGATGGTCGAGATACGACTCGACCTGGTACCGGCCGCCGTTCCACGGGTCCTCCGCACCCTGCGCCGTACGGCCGAAGCGGACCGCCAACTTCGGCTCGCTGCGGTAGGTGACATGGGCCAGGCGGCGGGCCAGGCCGAGTCCCGCGTGGGGACCCCGGCCGGAATCGTGGTAATCGCCGGCTTGCCAGTGCGGGTCCGAACGGATCGCGTGGAGCTGGATGTCGGCCCACGCGATCTGCTCGGCGCTCGCCGCGGCGGTGGTGGCGAGCAGCAGCAGCGCGTCCGTCCGCTCCGGATACGTCACGGCCCACTCCAGCGCCCGCATCCCGCCCATGGAACCGCCGACCACCAACGCCCAACGCTCGACGCCCAGTTCATCCGCAAGACCTGCTTCCACGGCGACCTGGTCGCGCTGGGTCACGAACGGGAAGCCGCCACCCCACGCCCGCCCGTCGGACCGGAGCGAGGACGGCCCGGTGCTGCCCTGACAGCCGCCGAGCACGTTCGGCGCGACGACGAACCACCGTTCCGTGTCCAGGACTTGACCGGGTCCGACGAGCGCGTCCCACCAGCCGGCGGTGGGATGACCCGGCCCGGCGGGCCCGGCGACATGGCTGTCGCCGGTGAGCGCGTGCAGCACCAGCACGGCGTTCGAGCGGTCCGGCGCGAGCCGTCCCCAGGTCTCGAACGCCAGCCGCACACCGGGCAGTTCACCGCCCGCCTCCAGCGCGAGGGGCTTCTCCCGGGTGTGCCACTGGCGGCGCCCCGGCGGGTCCCCCTCCCGCCAGGCCCCGGAGGCCGGCGGAAGGGGAACTGCTGACGGCGTCGGTACGGTGCTCAGGACGCGCCCTTGGCCGCGCGGAACCCGGCCTCCAGGTCGGCCTTCAGATCGGCGAGGTTCTCGATGCCGACCGACAGTCGCACCAGCCCCGGCGAGGTGCCGGTCGCCGCCAACTGCGCCTCGTCCAGCTGACTGTGGGTCGTGGAAGCGGGGTGGATGATGAGGCTGCGTACGTCTCCGATGTTGGCGAGATGGCTGAACAGCTCGACCGCGTCCACGAACCGCTTGCCGGCCTCGACCCCGTCCCGCAGTTCGAAGGCCAGCACCGCTCCGGCGCCGCGCGGAAGGTAGCGCTGCCCGGCCTCGTACCACCGGTTGGACTCAAGTCCCGGGTAGTGGACGGCGGCCACCTCGTCGCGCTGCTCCAACCACTCGGCCAAAGCCTGCGCGTTGGACGAATGACGCTCGATGCGCAGGCTCAGCGTCTCCACGCCCTGGAGGAGCAGGAACGCGGAGTGCGGTGCGATCGCCGGGCCGAGGTCGCGCAGCAACTGCACACGCAGCTTGATGGCGAACGCGCCCGGGCCGAGCGCCGGCCAGTAACGCAGACCGTGGTAACTCGGGTCCGGCTCGCTGAAGTCGGGGAATCGGTCGGCGTGCGCGCCGAAGTCGAAGGTGCCGCCGTCGACCACGACACCGCCGATCGTGGTGCCGTGCCCGCCGAGGAACTTCGTCGCCGAGTGGACGACGATGTCGGCGCCGTGCTCGATCGGCCGCAGGAGGTACGGGGTCGGCACCGTGTTGTCGACGATCAGCGGGACCCCCGCCTCGTGCGCGACGTCCGCCACGGCCCGGACGTCGAGGACGTTGCCGCGCGGATTGCCGAGGGTCTCGGCGAACAAGGCCTTCGTGTTCGGCTGGATCGCCGCTCGCCACGCCTCTGCGTCGTCCGGGTCGTCGACGAACGACACCTCGATGCCGAACTTCGGCAGCGTGTGCCGGAAGAGGTTGTACGTGCCGCCGTACAGGGACGTACTGGAGACGAGGTGGTCGCCCGCGGACGCCAGGGTCAGGATCGCGAGGGTCTCGGCAGCCTGCCCGGAGGCGAGGGCCACCGCGGCGACTCCGCCTTCGAGGGCGGCGACGCGCTGCTCGAAGACGTCCTGGGTGGGGTTGTGGATGCGGGTGTAGATGTTGCCGGGCTCGGCCAGCGCGAACAGGTCCGCGGCGTGCTGGGTGTCACGGAACACGAACGAGCTGGTCTGGTAGATCGGCGTCGCCCGTGCCCCGGTCGTCGGGTCCGGTACGGCACCGGCGTGGACCTGCTTGGTCTCGAACGACCAGGCCGAGGTGTCGGGACCTGCGGGTTCGTCCTCGGGGGTGTGACCCGCGGTGACGGAGTCGATGGGCTGGCTCATGGCTCTCCCTTGTGCGGAGCGTGCGGGGGTGCGGGCGTGCGGGAAGAGACCGCGGGGCCGCCGTCCGGACCGGAAGCGGCCAGGACGGCGGGCGGCGCGGCGCGCTGGTGAAGAGGGGGATCGGAAGCCGGAGCGGAGCGTCAGCTCACGGCGGAACACCCCGTGCTGGTGACACGCACGTAGTCGACGTGGCGGCGGGTCACGAGCACGGTCATGCACTGAGAGAACCACAGCGGATACCGGAGAACCAGCGTGACGTGGGGAGTTGAAACACGACTGCCACAACCACGCCGGCCACGGCGCCGTTCACCCCGCGGACGCCAGCAGCGCCGTACGGCCGCCCAACGCACGGGAGAAGTGATCGGTGACCTGCTCCAGCGCCGTGGCCGCGGCGGACGCGACGGTCAGGGTGCCGTCCTCGCCGACCGTGATGTCCTTGTCGAGCGTGAACCAGCCCGGCACGATGTGCGAGGGCCCCATGGAACTCAGCACCGGCCTCAACGCGTAGTCGATCGCCAGGACATGGGCCGTACTGCCGCCCGTGGCCAGGGGCAGCACCGTCTTTCCGGTCAGCGCGTACTGCGGGAGCAGATCGAGCAGCGACTTCAACAGGCCCGAGTACGCGGCCTTGTAGACCGGTGTACCGATCACCACCCCGTCCGCCTGCTCGAAGAGCGCCGCGGCGGCGGCGATCGCCGGATGCCCGAAGTCGGCGCCCAGCAACGCCTGCGCGGGCAGGGTGCGCACCTCCAGCGGGGTCACGTCGTGGCCCTGGAGGCGGAGCCGGTCGTCCAGGTGACGCAGGAGCCGGGTGGTGCGGGAGGTGGGGGAGGGGCTGCCGGAGACGGACAGGATCGAGGCCATGACGGGACCTTCCGGGATCGGGGTTCAGACGACGTACCGAGCGGGCGGACGGACGGTCACCAGGCGCTCGACCGCACGGTGATCAGCGGCCGCAGTTCGTTGCGCAGGTTCTCCAGGAAGGTGACGACCTCGGCGGCCACCGACCGGTGCTGGAGATCGTTGAGGACATCGTGGTGCGCGCCGTGCACGACCGAAAACCGGGCGCCGGCAAGGGACTTGGCCGTCCGCGTGAGCGCCTCGTGGTCGGCGAGGGGATCGGCGTCGCCGACGAGAAGCAGGGTCGGTACGGCGGTCTCAGTGTCGTAGGCGGCGGTGAGCACGGCCTCCGGTACCGCGTCGCCGAGCGAACCGCGCCGCACCTCGGCGTCCTGGGTGAGGAGGCCCCGGTGGGCGGGGCAGGAGGTGCGGACGTCGAGTTCCTCGTCCCAGGTGCCGGCGGTCGTGGCGGTACCGGGGGCCAGGCCGGGCAGGCCCGCCAGGACCACGGCATCGGGCCCGCCGCCGGCTGCCCGGCCGAGGATCGCGGCGATCGCGGCAGCGCCCGAATCGGCGCCGACGAGGACGAGCGGTCGTACGAGACCGTCGTCCACGGCCGTGTCCTCGGCGGCCTCGGTGAGCCGGGCGGTGAGGGCGGTCAGGTCCTCGGTGTCGAGGTCGGGAGCGTCGATCACACGGACCCGGTAGGCGTCGGCGGCGAGCCGTCTGCCGAAGCGGGCGTAGGCCGAACGGGTCTCGCCGCGGCCGGGGAGGACGAGGACCGTGCCGCGGACGCGGAGGCCCTCGGGGCCGAAGTAGTCGCTGTACTGGGTCACTTCACACTCCTGCGGATACGGTCGCGGCCGTCGGCGCGGGCTTCCAGCCGAGCGCTGGTGCCACCTCGGTCGCGATGAGTTCGAGGGCACGGACGGCGGCGTCGTGGTCGGGGACGGCGGGGTTGAACTGGGTGATCAGGTCCGTCGCGACGGGCAGCACCCGCTCCTGCCCGAGCGCCGCGACGATCTCGTCGGGATGGCCGTAGAAGGAGTGGAAACGGCGCAACGCCTCGTCCCGGTCAAGGCCCTTGGGGAACGCGCCGTGCTCCGCCATGCGCAGTGCCGCCCGGTGGACGTCGTCGCCGATCGCCGCGAGTGCCGTTCGCCGGTCCTTGGCCGGGAAGACGAAGCGGGAGAGGCCGATGCGTGGGCGGCGCGGCTGGTCCCACGCGGCCAAGTAGGCGTCCGCCCAGGGGCGTTGGACTTCGTCGGTGGGAGCGTCGAAGCCGTAGGCCGCACGGTTGAGCAGGAGATTCGCACCGCCCTGCGCGGCGTACGCGGCTCCCTGTTCGCTGAACACCCCTTGCCAGACACGGCCGTTGAAGTCGCCGGGCCGGGGCTGGATACGGAAGCCCGGTGTGCCCACCTCGCGCCGGTCGAGGGCCTGGCGCACGATGTCGAGGTTCTCGCTGGTGAGTTCGCGCTTGCGGGCCACGTCCTTGCCGAAGGCCGCGTACTCCACCTCACTCGATCCGCTGCCCACGCCGAGCTCCACGCGGCCCCCGCTGAGCGTGTCGACGGTGGCGATGTCCTCGGCGAGCCGCAACGGATCCTCCAACGGGAGGATGGTGATGGCGGTGCCGAGCCGGATGCGGGACGTCCGCGCCGCCGCGTGGGCGAGGAAGGTCCACGGCGAGGACAGTCCGCCGCCCCCGAGGGGTACGTGGTGCTGGGCGACCCAGCCGACGTCGAAGCCCAACTCGTCGGCCACGACGAAGAGTTCCTGGGCGTTGCGGTAGGTGCGGGCGATGTCGTCGTCGCGGCCCTGGACGTGGGTGAGGAAACCGAGCCGGAAGCGTGGTCTCTGGGTCGTCATGGGGTGTCGGCCCTCTCAGTCTTTCACGAGCCGGCGCTCGCGGGAGTGGCGGTTGGCCGGGATCGGCAGGCCGAGGTTGCCGCGCAGGGTGTCGGACGTGTACTCGGTGCGGAACAGGCCGCGCTTCTGGAGGATCGGGACGACGCCGTCGACGAAGTAGTTCAGCTCGTCCTCGGTGCGGAAGGCCAGGTTGATGCCGTCGAGGGCGCGGGCGTCGAACCAGTGCTGGATGGTGTCGGCCACGGTCCGCGGGTCCCCGACGAACGGCGACTGACGGAACTGGTTGACGGATTCGGCCACTTGACGCAGCGTCAGCCCTTCCGCCCTGGCCCGCTCGATGAGCTGCGCGGCACCTGTGCGCCCGCCCTTCTCGGCGAGGTGGGCGACATCCGGGAAGGGTGCGTCCAGGTCGTGCACGCTGAAGTCGTACGCCCCGAAGGAACGGCCCAGCAGCGCCAGGTTGCGGCCGAAGTCGTCGTCCTCCTCGAAGATCTCCCGCTCGCGACGGCGGGCCGCCTCGTCGGTGGCGGCGACGACCGGGCCGCCGTGGATGAGGATCTTGACGTGGTCGGGGTCGCGGCCGTAGGCGGCCGCGCGCTTCTTGACGTCGGCGTAGTAGTCCCGCGCCGACTCCAGGGTGCCCCCGGGTGCGAAGATTCCCTCGGCGACCTGCGCGGCGAGATCGCGGCCCTCCTCGGAGACTCCGGCCTGGAAGACCACCGGCTGGCCCTGCGGGGAGCGGGAGAGGTTCAGCGGGCCCGCGATCTTGAAGTGCTCGCCCGCGTGGTCGAGTTCGTGCAGCTTGGTCGGGTCGAGGAACACGCCCCGCTCGACGTCGGCCGGGAACGCGTCGTCCTCGTAGGAGTCCCACAGCCCCCGGGCCACCTGCACGAACTCCAGGGCGCGGCCGTAACGGGTGGCGTAGTCGAGGTGCTCGTCGAGCCCGAAGTTCCGCGCGGTGCCGGTGTCGAAGCTGGTCACCACGTTCCAGCCGGCCCGTCCGCCGCTGATGTGGTCGAGCGAGGCGAATCGGCGGGCGAGGTTGAAGGGCGAGTTGTACGTCGAACTCGCCGTGCCCACGAGGCCGAGGTGCTTGGTGTGGGTGGCGACGGCCGACAACAGGGTCAGCGGTTCGAGGCGGTTGAGGTAGTGCGCCGGGTAGGTGGAGTTGATGAATTGGCTGTCGACGATGAACAGGGCGTCGAACAGGGCGTGTTCGGCCGCCTGCGCCAGCCGGATGTAGTAGTTGATGTCGATGCTGGCGTTCTTCGCGACGCGCGGGTCCTTCCACAGCCCGTGCTGGCCGGGACCGCCCACACCGTAAGGGTGCAGGGCGAGGTGGAGCGTGCGGGACATGGCTGTTCCTTTTCTGTCAGGGGAGCGTCCGGCAGGGGGAGTTGAGGGCGTGTCAGGCGTGCAGAAGGGCGCGCAGGGCTTCGCGTTCGGCCCGGTCGGCTGCCGCGCTGTGCAGGGTGGGCGCGGAGCGGACGAGCAGGCGCGTGTAAGGGTGCCGGGGCTGGTTGATGACGTCGGCTGTGGCGCCGACCTCGACCAACTCGCCCTGGTACAGCACGGCGATCCGGTCGGCGACCCCGGCGACGGACCCGAGGTCGTGGGAGATGAAGACGAGGGCCACCCCGTCGGCGCGGAGTTCCTTGAGGATCTGGAGGATCTGCACGCGGTTGGCGGAGTCGAGCGCGCTGACCGGCTCGTCGAGGATGACGAGCCGCGGTTCGGTCACCAACGCCCGCGCCACCGCGACCCGTTGACGCTGACCGCCGGACAACTCGCCGGGCAGCCGGTCCAGCAGGTCGGCGGAGAGCCGTACCCGGTCGAGGAACGCGCGCACCCGGGTCGCCGACTCCTGCCGGGACACGCCCTGGATGAGGAGGGGTTCGGCCAGGGACGCCTCGACCGTCACGTCGGGGTCGAGACTGCGCAGCGGGTCCTGGAAGACGTACTGGATCACACCGCGCCGGCGCAGCGCGCGCCACTGACGATGGCCGTACGAACCGACTTCCTCGCCGTCGATCACGATCGACCCGGCCGAGGCGCGCACCAGCCCGAGCACGGCCCGTGCGAGCGTCGACTTGCCGGAGCCGGTCTCACCGATGATGCCGACGGTCTCACCCGGGGCGATGCTCAGGGAGACCCGGTTCAGGGCCTGGCGGCGGCGCCGGCGGAGGCCGTAGTGCACCTCCAAGTCGGTGACGTCCAGGACGGGTTGGGGGGCGGGCTGCGACGCCGGGCGGTCGGTGCTCACGCGTCCTCCTCTACGGCGACTACGTCCACGGTGGCATCGGCGGCGAGGAACTTGTCCAGGCCGTACTGCTCGTGTTCCGCGATCAGCAGCCGGGTGTATTCGTGCTCCGGGTTGTGCAACACCTCGTGCGTCGGGCCCTGTTCGACCACTTCGCCCTGCCGCATGACGAGGACCTCGTCGCAGAGTTGGGCGACGACGGCCAGGTCGTGGGAGACCAGGACGAGGGCGAGCCCGGTGCGCTCGCGCAGGTCGGCCAGCAGGTCGAGGATCTCGGCCTGGACGGTGACGTCGAGCGCGGTCGTGGCCTCGTCGGCGATGAGGATGCGCGGGTCGGCGGCGATCGCGGCGGCGATGAGGACGCGTTGGAGCATGCCGCCGGAGAGTTCGTAGGTGTACTGGCTGTAGACCAGTTCCGGGTCGCGCAGACGCACCGCGTGGAGCAGCTCGATCGCCTGCCGGCGCGCCTCGCGTCGCTTGAGTCCCTTCTTGACCTTGAGGACCTCGGCGATCTGGGTGCCCACGCGGATCGAGGGGTTGAGATACGACGCCGGGTCCTGGAAGACCGCGCTGATCGTGGCGCCGCGAAGTGCCGTCCACTGTGCCGGCGAGAGTCCGGAGATGTCCTGGCCGTCGATCTCGATCGAGCCGCCGGTGACCTCGAAGTGCGCGGGCAGGATGCCCAGCGTGGCCCGGCAGGTGAGGGTCTTGCCGCTGCCGGACTCGCCGACGATGCCGACCGCTTTGCCGGGGGTGAGCGTGAAGGTGACGCCGTGGACGATCTCGTCGTCGGCGGCCTGGTCGCTGATGCGGACGTCCCGTACGGACAGGACGGGTGTCGAGGGGGAGGCCTGGCGGACGGGCCCGGTCGCGCCGCTCGTGCCGGTCTGCTCGACCTGGGCCCTGCTGTTCTGGTCGGCCTTGCTGAGGACCTTCTCGGAGAGAGTGGCCATCACGCACCTCCGGCGTGAACGTGAGCGGCGTCGGTGTCGATGGTGTTGGCGCGTCGATTGGCACGCGCCTTGCGGTTGTTGACCAGGGCGCGGCCCGCCTCCCCGGAGACGTCGCGGATCGCGTCAGCGAGCAGGTTGCAGGCCCAGACGGTGACCATGATCAGCAGGGCGGGGACCACCGGCGCCCACGGCTTCTGGGTGAGATAGCCGAGGTCCGAGGCGAGGAGGCCGCCCCAGGTCGGCGCGGGCGGTTGGACGCCGATCCCGAGGAAGGTCAGCGTCGAGACGATGACGAAGCCGACGCCGATGGTCTGGGCGAGCGCGACCGCGATCGGCGGCAGCACCTTGACCCAGACGTGCCGGCGGACGACCCACCCGATCGACGCCCCGGAGATCAACGCGGCCTCCACGTACGGCGATCGGGCCACCGCCAGCGTGGCGGCACGGGCCACCCGGTAGAACAACGGGGACACCAGCACCCCCGTGACCAGCATCGCCTGGGTGATGCCGTTGCCGAGGAGTGCGACCACGGCGACGGCGAACAGCAGGAAGGGCAGGGCGACCAGCGTGTCGGTGAGCCGGAGGGTGACCCACTCGAAGACCCGGCCGAAGTAGACCGACAGGATGCCGGGGATCGCCCCGACCCCCAGTGCCGTGAGGGCGACTTCGAGCGAGCCGAGCACGCTGACCCGGGAGCCGTCGAGCAGTCGGCTGAGCACATCGCGGCCGAGGTAGTCGGTGCCGAGCCAGTGCGCGCCCGAGGCGTCGGCGAGGGTGTCGGAGCTGGTGGCCAGCGGGTTGTCGGGCGCGATGAACGGCCCGAGGACGGCGAGGAGGGCGATCACGGTCAGGATCACCAGGGCGATCCGGCCGGACGTCAGGGAGAGCACGCGGCGCACCATGGTCACACCCCCCGCTGGGACGCCGGCGTCACACGCGCCAGCACCAGGTTGACGATGAGGTTGAAGACGACGACCAGGACGATCGACACGACGAGGACCCCCTGGACGGCCGGTACGTCACCGGCCTGGGCGGAGTCGTTGGCGAACCGGCCGAACCCCTGGAGCCCGAAGATCCACTCGGTGACGACGGAGGCGCCGACGAGGGTGGGGAACTTCAGGCCGAGCGTGGCGAGCGTCGGGCCGAGGCCGTTGCGCAGCACATGGCCGAAGAAGATCCGGCGTGGACCGAGTCCCCGTACGACCGCGCCCGTCACGTAGTTCTCGCGATAGGCCGCGATGAGACTCGTCCGCAGTTGGCGGGCGACGTCGGCGATGACGTCGAAGCTCAACGCGACGGCGGGCAGGGTGATATGGGCGAGCCAGGGCCCGACTCCCTGCGCCGCCGGGACGTATCCGGCGGACGGGAAGACGTGCAGTCCGACCGCGAACACCGCGACCAGCACGATGCCGACGACGAAGGCCGGCATCACCGAGATGACGGTGACGAATCCCGTGATCGCGCGGTCGACCCAGGTCGTACGGCGCAGCGCGGCGAGCGTGCCGAGGGCGAAGCCCGCGACCACGCCGATGATCAGCGCGAAGAACGCCACCGACAGGCTCACGCCCAGGCCGAGGCCGATCAGGGTGGAGATGTCGGCGCCGTTGGTCCAGCTGGTGCCGAGCTGCCCGTGCAGGACCCCGCCCAGCCAGTCCACGTACTGGACGAGGAAGGGCCGGTTGAGGCCCCACTGCGCTTCAACTCTGGCTACCGCCTCGGGAGTTGCTTCCTCGCCCAGCTGGATCCGCGCCGGGCTGAGCCCGCTCAGTGACCGCAGCGCGAACGTGACGAACGTCGCGACCAGGAACACGGGCACGAAGATCGCGATCGACCGGGCGAGGGTGACCAGGACGCGGCCCACGGTGTGCCGCGTCCCGGTCGTGGCGGTCCGGTGACGGACGTCGGGTGGTGTGGCCGGTGCCTCCGTCGTCGTCATGGCTTGCCCCCTCTCTGTAGTGGCTGTACGGGTAGTGGCCGTAAGGGATGTGACGGAGCGTCAGTTGGAGCCGATGGTCACGCCGGTCCAGTCGATGTGGGCCGGGTTCTTGGGCAGAGCGGAGATGGACTTGCTCTTCGCGATGAGGTTGGGCGAGGAGTACGTGAAGACCAGCGCCTTGCTCTGCAGGCCGGCCCGGGTCGCTGCCTGGAGGACCTTCGCGTAGTCGGGCGAGTCCAGCGGGGTCTGCCGCACCTTGGCGATGGCCGCCTCGAAGCCCGAAGGCTCGTACGGCGAGCTGAGGTTGAGCGGGCCGTTCGGACCGAAGTGCGCGGTGAGGGTCTGCGCGGCGGAGTCGCGCCCCGTCGTCCCGTAGAGGGAGAGCGTCAGGTTCTTCGCGAAGAACGGGGTGGCCCAGTTCTTGTCGACCTTGATATTGACCGTGATGCCGACCTTCGCCAACTGCGCCTGGACGATCTCCGCTTGGGGATCCTCGGCCGGGATGACGAGGTCGAGCTTGATCTGGCCCGCCTTGTAACCGGCCTGGGAGAGCAGCTGCTTCGACTTGGCCGGGTCGTAGGCGTAGTCGTTCGCGGACTGCGGGTCGTAGGCCACATAGCCCTTGGGGAACGGCTGGTTGGTCGCCGAGCCGTAGCCGAAGGTCAGCTTGTCGACGAACTCCTGACGGTTGATCGCGTAGCGGACCGCGTCGACGACCTTGGCATTGTTGAACGGCGCCTTGTTGACGTTGAGGCTGATGTTGTTGGCGTTGAAGCCGGGCTGGACGAAGACGTCGAGTCCGGCCTTCTTGGCGGCCTCGGCCTGACTGGGGGCGATGTCGGCGAAGTTGTAGACGCCGGTCTGGAGTCCGGAGACGACGGTCGCCGCGTCGGGGGCCGAGGTCAGTTCGACGTTGTCGATGTGGATGTCCTTGGCGTCCCAGTAGTCGGGGTTCTTCTTCAGCAGCACCTTGGTGCCCGGGACGAGCTGAGTGACGGTGAACGGGCCCGCGCCGACCGGGTTCTGGTCCAGCTTGGTGGGCGACGCGGCCGCCTTCGGACTGGCGATCTGGAGGACACGCTCCCCGAGGAGCTGGGGGATCTGGTAGTCGACCTGGCTGAGGTGGAGCACCGCGTCCAGCCCGTTGGCGTCCACCGACTTGATGGAGGTGAGGTCGCCGAAGAGCGCCGAGTTCTTCTGCTTCTGGGCGCGCACGACGGCGGCCTTCACGGCGGCCGCGTCGACCGGCGTACCGTCGCTGAACTTCAGGCCCGGGCGCAGATGGAACGTGATCTGATCGCCCTTGGCGTTGTACTCCCAGCTCTTGGCCAGGTCGGGCACGGCCTTGCCGGTCGCGTCCGTACGGGTCAACGAGGCGTAGACCAGGGCGAGTTCACGGAACTGGGCGCCACTGCCGCTGACGACCGGGTCCCAGTGGGTGGGGAAGTAGGAGGAGGCCCACTTCAGCGTGGCGCCGCCGCCGGCCGTCGAGGCGTCGCCGCCGCAGGCGCCGAGGGCGGGGACGAGCACGGTGGCGAGGGCGGTACCCAGGGCGGCGGCGCGCAGCCGGCCGGGGCGGAAGGCCGCCCGGCGGCTGCGGGGCGTGAGTCGTCCGGACATCTTCGTTTCTTTCTTCGAGGGCTCCCGGCCGCGCCGGGGCAGCGGAAAGGAAGCGAGGGCGGCACACCCGGGAGGCGGACACCACGGAGACCGGGACGACGGACATGCGGGTGCGGCTTCGCTGCGCACGGAGGCATGCCGCGCCCAGGGCAGGAGGCGTCGGCGGATCGCGGGGGAGGGCCCGGGACACGGAGGGAGGCAGAGGAGGCGACGAAACGCGAGGGGCGCGTGGAGACGGCGCCGGGCGGCGAGCCGGCGGAGTGCCGGTGCTTACGGGAGCGGGGTCAGGCGCCTGTGGGCCGGGGTCGGCGGGTCAGCGACAGAGAGCGCTGCAGGTGCGCCGCAGGTCCACGTAGCGGCACACCACACCGGGGTGCGTCGTGAGCATGCTGCACATCCTGGGGCCGGTCGTCCGAGGCTGTCAATGGACACCAATTGGTGTCTCATTGGGCGGGACGGTCTCTGGCCCCTGATCAGAGCCCTGTCAGGGTCCGGAGGAAGGGGCGGGGGCCACGGCGGGATGGGCCGCGGCCTCCTCCGCGTGCAGCCACAGCGGCCCGTTGCCGGTGTCGACCCGGACGGCACCGGCCGGAGGCCATGGGCTGTCGTCGGTCAACGACGTGCGCTCGGGTTCGGTCAGCGTCCGGTACCGCGCGAGCGCGTCCGACGGCTCCAGCGCCGTGGGCGCGGGCAGCAGTCCGGGGCTGAGTTCGGCGACGGCCGAGACGTACTCCTCGTACGGCCGCCAGCCGGGTACGACGCGATGCCCGATGGCGGTGCGCAGGAGCAATGTCGGCAGCGCGTACCGGTGTTGGCCGTCCGGAGTCTCCTTGGCGGCACCGGGATGGGGCGAGCCCCCGGCACGCACCGACAGCACGTCGTCGACCGGCCTGCGGGCTTCGGCACGGTCGGCTCGCACTCCCTCCAGCACCTCGGCCGACGCCGCGTCGGTCGCGAGCCGCCCGACATCGAGACCGGGCACGCCGGACACCACGGACAGCGCCGACGCGGGGGTGTCGGCGGGCTCGCCGAGCACGAACACGCTCTCCCGCAGCCGCCGCAGCACCCGGTCCGACACGTCGGCACCCTGTGCTTCGGCCGCCTTGGCGACCAGGGAGGCCGGCCAGGAACTCGCGGCCACGCGGCTCAGACGATGTGCCCGCGGGGCGTGGGTGTGGGCGCTGATGTCCTCGACGTAGCGCGTGTACCAGGCGGTTTCCGCGGCGGGGTCGGGCGCGGGGTCGTCGTCGTGGTCGAAGAGGATGCAGTACGCGCGACGCCAGCGAACCTGTCCGGCGAAAGCCGCGCGCAGCCGGCGGAAGACGGGTTCGGATCCCCAGGCCCAGGGACACAAGGGGTCGGTGTACTCGATGACTTCGAGCACTTCGGAGGCCTTCGCGGCGTGTTGGTCCGGGGCCGTCATGCGGCTCCCCGGCGGGCCAACTGCTCCTCCGCCGCGTGCTGTTCGCCGGCGGTGGCGGGCAGCAGGGTGGCCAGGGTCGTGCCGCTCAGGACGGCGGCGGCCTCGGCCTCGATCCGGCGCCACACTCCCGGCAGACCGGAGGCGGGGCCGGGGTAGTCGAGTCCGGCGAGGGGTTCGCTGCGGAGGGTGATCAACTCACCGTCCACGGCACGGGCGACGTCGAGGAGCGTGATCTCGTCGGCGGGCCGGCCGAGCCAGTACCCGCCTTCGCAACCGCGCTGGCTGCGGACCAGGCCGGCTCTGCGCAACTCGCCCACCACGGACTTCAGGAACCGGAACGGGATCTGCTGCGAGGAGGCGATCGCCTCGCACGTGAGCGGACGGGCAGGTTCGCAGGCGAGCTCCAACAGAGCCCGCGTGGCGTAGTCCGCCTTCGCGGAGATATGCATGCGCACATAATGCCCGACGCGGCCCCCGCAACGAGAGGTTCCGCCGCTTCCCCTCCCACCTCTCCCCCTACATTGCGGGAACATTGCCGCAGGTGAAGGACAATGGACACCTCTTGACATCCTTTTCCGGGCGGCTCTAGCGTCCCCCACCATGAGCGAGCCGCTGACAACCCCCGGCGAAGGTTTCCACCCCCATCTCCACGACGCCCCAGGGCAGTCCACCGCCCCCCTGCGCAGCCGCCTGCACCACATCCGCGCCGACGCCCTCGACGGCGACACGGCCCAGAGCGGCGGCATGCGCAGGTTCGCCGCGGTGAGCGGGAAGACGGTCGGCTCCGAAAAACTGTGGATGGGCCAGACCCACGTGGCGCCCTCCACCGCCTCCTCCGACCACCACCACGGCGAATCCGAGACCGCCATCTATGTGGTGAGCGGACACCCCGAGTTCGTCTTCCTCGACGACAGCGGCCCGGAACCCGAGGAGGTATGTCTGCGCACCTCCCCCGGGGACTACATCTTCGTCCCGCCGTTCGTACCGCACCGGGAGGAGAACCCGGACCCCGCGGACGAGGCCGTGGTGGTGATCGCCCGCAGCACGCAGGAGGCGATCGTCGTGAACCTTCCGGGGCTGTACGTGCTGGGAGCGGGGGAGGACTGAGATCGACGATCGACTGATGCGGGGCGCGCTGCTCGCCCAACGGCTGCGATGTGTACACCAGTTGGGCGGTTGATCACTCCCTCCCCCGATCGACGTCCCGCCATTAATTCCCTCGCGATGCGGTCGGGATGGGCCGAGACTCGTGTCATGACTGACATGGAGGCGTTCCGGGACGCGGTCACCGCGTGGGCGACAGGTGGCTCCGGCGACCCCGCGCGCGAACTGTCCGCACGGTTGCCCGTCCGGACGGCCGTCCTGCTCGAAGGGCCCAGCGACGTCGCGGCGGTCGAGGCGCTGGCGGAAAGCCGCGGCCGCAACCTGGCGGCCGAAGGGGTCTGCGTCCTGTCGATCGGCGGCGCGATGAGCGTCGGGCACTACGCCCGACTCCTCGGTCCACCCGGACTGGGCCTCCGCCTCACGGGACTGTGCGACGAGGCGGAACGCCCCTACTACGCCCGCGGCTTCTCCCGCGCCGGCGCGGCGGAGCAGGGCTTCTTCGTCTGCGCGGCGGACCTGGAGGACGAGCTGATCCGCGTACTGGGCGTGACCCGGGTCGAAGAACTCGTCCGGGCCGAGGGCGACCAGCGTGCCCTGAACACCTTCCTGCGCCAGCCCGCCCAGCGAGGCCGTGACCCGCAGCAGCAGTTCAGACGCTTCCTGGGCACGAAGAAGGGCCGCAAAATCCACTACGGCCGCGTCCTCACCGAGGCCCTCGACCCCGAACGCGTCCCGGCACCGCTCGCCGCCCTGCTCACCGCCGCTGTGGCGCCCGCCTAGGAAGGCATACGTCGTGTCCGACCCGGACCGTCAGATTCCCTACTGGGACGCGGCCGCGGCAACGAAGACCTTCACTCACCCCCTCCATCCGCCCTGGCTGGACGGGCTCAGCAGACGCGCCGCGATTCTCGACTACGGATGCGGCTACGGCCGCACCATGGAGGAACTCGAACAGCACGGCTTCGACAACCTGACGGGCGCCGACACCTCACCGGCCATGATCGAACGAGCCCGGCACCTGCACCCCGCCCTCCACTTCGCCACCCTCGACGCACCCCCGGCGTGGCCCTCTCCGCGCGCCGCCTTCGACGCGGTGCTGGCAGCGTGGAACGGCCGTGCCGGGCTCCGTGCCCGCCGCTCTCGGATCCCTGCGCCACGACGACGTCGGCGCCCAGGTCGACCGCGCGCCTCGCTTCTTCCAGATCGGTGACCTGGATGATCAATGCGGTACCGGCCCGGCGGACGCGCTCGGCGAACGGACTCGGGTCCCCGAACGACAGCATCACCGCGGCGGGGTTGTGTTCCAACGCGTGCTCGACGGCGCCGACATCGATCTGCCAGGTGAGGAAGCCGATGCCCCACGGCTTCGCGGTGTGCTCGCCGATAATGGCCAACTCGCGGGCCAGCCAGTCGCGTTCACCGTTGGCGCTGCCCAGCAGCCCCAGCCCGCCACCGCGGGAGACCGCCGCGGTCAGAGCGCCACCGGCCGATCCACCCATCGGCGCCGACGCGATCGGGTGGTGCACACCGAACAACTTCGTGAACGCCGTCGACAGTGTCATGGCCGCCATCATCACCCGTGCCGCCGTACGAGGTGAAGCGCCGAGGATATCTGTGGCTCCGCCGCACGGCTCGACCGTAGTCTCGGGCCATGAACCAGCGGCGGCAGAAGAAGCTCTCCGGACGTCTCTTCGGAGCAATTCAGGCCGGGGACACCGCCGTTGTGACCGCGGTACTGCGCGCCGGAGCCGACCCGGAGCGGGCCGACAGCGAAGGCACCACACCGCTCTACGCCGCCTCGGTGAACGGACAAGCCCTGATCGTCGGGCTGCTCCTGTCGGCCGGTGCCTCTCCCGACACCGAGAGCGGCGGAATCGGTGCGGAGGGAGCGCCCCTGTGCGCGGCGGCGTGTTGGGGGCACGCCGACACGGTGCGCGAGCTGCTGGCCCACGGCGCCGATCCGAACGCACGGGAAGACCACGGCACAGGCTGGTCGCCCCTGGAGTGGGCGCGCCACGGTTCCCATCCCGCGACAGTCGCCCTCCTCACCGCAGCGGGCGCAAGTGGGAGCCGATAGGCGCTGGTTGGGGTTGCGGACGACGATCGACACGTACTGGGTGAGCCGGCGGGACGAAGCCGAGGTTCCGCCAAGGGACTCAGCTTCGCACCTCACGTTCGTCGTGGAGGGAAGGCCCGAGAGGCTGACCCGTCGGGGCGGGCCCGACCGCCGTCCCACCACCCCCACGCCTCAGGCCGTCACGCGGGGGACACCGCGCGGACCTTCGTCATCGAACCGTGACCCATCCGCCGTGCATGCCGGATACTCGTGATCGGCGGGGCACGTGGGTGTCGTGCCGACAGGAGGTGCGCGGGCGCATGGAGAAACCTTGGCGCGTCCTGGGCGGGCGGATCCCCACCTGGTTGCGCGACCACGATCCGGGGCTCGTGGCGACCCGGCGGGCCGCGCGCACCGCGCTGGTGATGCCCGCCCTGTTCGCCCTGTGCAGTCAGGTGCTGGACTCCGCGACGATGGCGACCTACGCGGCGTTCGGGTCGTTCTCGATGCTTCTGCTGGTGGAGTTCACCGGCCCCATGGTGCAGCGCCTGCGCGCCCACGTGGGGCTGGCCGTGGCCTGGGCGGTCCTCATCTGCCTCGGCACACTGGTGGCCCGCACGACCTGGCTCGCGATCGCCGCCATGGTCGTGGTGGGCTTCCTCATCCTCTTCTCCGGCGTGGTCAGTTCCGTCCTCGCGGGGGCGACGACCGCGCTGCTGCTGGCCTTCATCCTCCCGGTGACCTCGCCCGCCCCGCTGTCACAGCTCCCCGACCGGCTCGCCGGAGCGGGCCTCGCGGCGGCGGCCGCCATGCTCGCGATCTCCTTGCTGTGGCCCCGGCCCGCGGCGGACCCGCTCAGCGCACCCGCCGCCCGGGTCTGCCGCGCGGCCGCGGCGCAACTGCGTACCGACGCCTCCTGGCTGGCCGGCGGCCCGGACGCGCCCACCGTCCGGCAGTGCGAGGCCACCGCCGGCCAGGCCGCAGCGGCGGCGGCGGACCTGCGCACCGCCTTCGACGCCACGCTCTACCGGCCCACAGGCCTGTCCGCCGGTTCCCGCGCACTGGTCCGGCTGGTCGACGAACTGACCTGGCTGAGCGCCATCGTGGCCGACAGCGGCCCCCCATCGGAGGACCCCCGGGCCTGCGACGCCGACGCCCACGCCGTACGGCGTGCGGCGGCCACGGCCCTGGACGAGGCCGCCGACATTCTCGACGCCCCACGCAACGCGCCCGACGCCCTCCGCGCCGCCCTGGCGAACCTGCGCACGGCCATGGACGGCATGGAGGCCCGCGCCACCCACCGACTGCCCGTGCACCGGCCGAAACCCGGCACGGAGCCGGAGGTCCGCGCCTTCATCGCCACCCTCGACCTGTCCTTCCGCGCCCAGGAACTGGGGTTCGCCACCCTCCAGATCGCCGGCAACGTGGACCTGGCCGCGGCCGCCGAGCGCCGCAGCTGGCCCGAGCGGCTGCTGGGCACGGAACCCGGCGCACTGACCCAGCCGCTGGCCTCCGCCGCCGAGCGCGCCGCCGCACACCTGGAACCGCGCTCGGTCTGGCTGCACAACAGCCTCCGGGGCGCGCTCGGCCTCGGCATCGCCGTGGCCCTGGCGAACGCGACGAGTGTCCAGCACTCGTTCTGGGTGCTGCTGGGAACCCTGTCGGTGCTGCGTTCCAACGCGCTCAACACCGGGCAGAACGCGCTCCGTGCCCTGGGCGGCACGCTGGTCGGTTCGCTCATCGGGACCGGACTGCTCCAGCTCATCGGGCACCACAGCACCGTGCTCTGGTTCCTGCTCCCCGTCGCCGTACTCGTCGCCGGCATCGCCCCCGCCGCCATCTCGTTCGCGGCCGGTCAGGCGGCCTTCACCGTCACCCTCGTCATCCTGTTCAACATCGGCCAGGACCCCGACTGGCACATCGTGCTGCTGAGGATCGAGGACATCGCCCTCGGCTGCGGGGTGAGCGTCCTGGTGGGCCTGTTCTTCTGGCCGCGGGGCGCCGCGGCCGCCGTCGACCGTGCGCTGTCGGCGGCGTACACCGAAAGCGCCCGCTACCTGGCCGACACGGTGGAGTACGCGGCGAGCCGGTGCAGCATCGGCTGCATTCCGACCGACGCCCCGGTGGAGGCGGGCCGGCAGGCGGCCGCCGCGGCCCGCCGGCTCGACGACGCCTTCCGCGGCTACCTCGCCGAACGCGGCGCCAAGCCGGTACGCCTGTCCGACATGACCACCCTGGTCACCGGGGTCGTAGGACTGCGCCTCGCCTCGGACGCGGTACTGGAACTGTGGCAGCGCAACGGCGGTGAGGAACGGATCGAACCCGATCGCTCCGAGGCCCGGCTCACGCTGCTCGACACGGTCGGCCGGCTGTCCGGCTGGTACCGGGACCTGGCCGCGGGACTCGGCCGGCACACCGCCGTGCCCGCTCCGCTGTCCCGCGACCCAGACGAGGAGGCACGCCTGGTCCACTCCCTGCGCCGCGATCTGCGCGGCGACGACGGACACGCCACGGCGACAGCGGTCCGCATCATCTGGACCGCCGACCACCTCAACGCGGCCCGCCGCCTCCAGCCCAGCCTGGCGGCCGCGGCGAAGCCGAGCGATCCGGCACGTGAGGCGAGGATCGATCCACCTCACCCCGGGTAGGGAACGGCCTCGCGCGCCGACCGGAGTGCCATCGCCCACCAGGCCAGCTGGTCGAGCACAGTCCGGGCGTAGGTGGCGGACCCGGGATCGAGCGGACGGCCGTCCTGCCACGAGGTGAAGTAGTTCGGGAAGGCGAGACCGTCGCGAACCGTCACCGCGTGCAGTTCGGTCAGCACGTTCTCCAGGTGCAGTACCGCGTGCCGGCCACCCGCGGCACCGCCGTAGCTGACGAAGGCGACCGGCTTGGCCGCCCACTGCGTGAAGTGCCAGTCGATGGCCGCCTTCAGCGACGCGGGATAGCTGTGGTTGTACTCCGGCGTGACCACGACGAACGCGTCGGCGTCCGTCAGTGCCGCCGTCAGCGCCGTCATCCCGGCCGGGCGAGGGTAGTTGGTGCCGGCGTGCTTCGGTGATGCCGCGGGCAGCGCCAACGGGACGTCGAACTCGGCCAGATCGACGACTTCCACCTCGAAGACACCGTGCAGACCGGCCTGTTGGGCCACCCACGAGGCAACGACCGGGCCGAACCGTCCTTCACGCACACTTCCGACGATGATCACGAGCTGAGGTCTGTTCTCCATGCCCGCCACGATCGGACGGCGCCGCGCTCCCAGCCAGACCGTGCTCAGGCTGGCCCCCGCAGGGCCACTCCGAGCACTCCGCGACGAGCGGGCAGCGCCGTAAACTCACGCCATGGGTTCGCCGTTGGGGGATTTCATCCGGACCAAGCGAGACAGCATTCAGCCCCAGTCGCTGGGGTTGCCCGATCGCGGCCGCCGCCGGTCACCCGGCCTGCGGCGCTCGGATCTCGCCGCGCTGGCCGGCATCAGCGTCGAGTACCTGACGCGCATCGAGCAGGGCCGCGACCGCAATCCCTCGGTGGCCGTGGTGCGCTCGCTCGCCGACGCGCTCGGCCTCAACGCGTCGGAGCGCGACCATCTGCGCTACCTCACGAAGATCACCGGCGGCGAATGCTCAGCCCACACGCGACCGGGGCCGCCGCCCCGCGAGATCCGTCCGTCCATCCTGCGGACGCTCCGCCTCCTCGAACCCGGAATCGCCCTGGTCACCAACCGACTTGGGGACGTCCTCGCCCACACCAGCGGCTACGAGTCGCTGGTACGCGGGACCGGACTGCTCGACACCGACACGCCGAACGTCACGCGCTACGTCTTCACCGACCCCCGCGCACGGACGTTCTTCACGGACTGGGACGACGTCGCGGACGAGCAGGCTTTCGACCTGTGGCTCGGACCGACCGTGGGGAACTCCGAATGGTTCACCACGGAACTCGCGTCCGTCGCCGGCCCCGACTTCACGCGCCGCCTGAACCGGCATGTGGTTCCGCGACGCGGGACCCTCCGCCTCGCCCACCCGTCCGGGTGCGCACTCCACCTGCTCCGCGAGACGCTCGAACTCCCCGCGGACGCCCAGCAGTTGGTCGTCCTGCTGCCCGCGGACGACAGCACGGCACAGGCCCTCGACGAACTCCGCCGCCGGTCGCACGGTCGGCTCCGGGCCATCTCCTGACACCCCCCGGGCCCCGGTGGACGGCCTGTGGTGCCGCTTCGTCGCTGGGCAGTAGCGCGCCCCGTACCAGGTGACATGGCTGATCCGACCCGGCCGGGGTAGCCGGGACAGTGAACGGTTCGATGCTCGTCGGACCGGAGGAGAGGAGCGTCATGCCGCGCGTAATGGAGCGTATCAAGCGGTTCGCCAGGAGCCCCCAGGGGCGACGCACGGCGGACCAAGTACGCCGAGCCGCCGCCGACCCGCGCCGCCGGGCCCAGGCCCAGCGCCTGCTGGCCAGACTTCGCGGCCGCGGCTGAGCCCACCCGCTCCACGCCGACGGACTTCACGGGCGAGCCAGTCGGGCGGCACACGCTACCGAGGGAGGATTGATCGCTGTGGAAGGTTCGTCGCTCCGGGCAGTGGGCTGGGCCCGCACCCTGCCGTTGGACAGCGAGGTGAAGTCGGCCCGGGACTGGGCGCGCAAGCATCTGGAGGCGCTCGACTGGACCGCCACCGCCCCGGAAACGGTGGATGCCGTACTGCTCACCGTCTCCGAACTGGTCACCAACGCGCACCGGCACGCCCACAGCAGCGCCCAGTTGGTGATGACGTGCGACGACCACTGCCTGCACGTCTCCGTCCACGACAAGTCCAGCGACCTGCCCACTCCGCGCGAGGCGAGCACGGAACGCCTAGGCGGACGCGGAATGCTCCTCGTGGATGCGATGGCCGACACCTGGGAGTCGCACTCCTGCCCCCACGGCAAGTCGGTCAGTGCCTGTTTCCATGTGCCAGGCCCTTCGGCGCCGTCGCGGGGCCGTTGAACCGGCATACGTCCACACCAACGGCCCGAAAAACTCCGGGGGTTCACGATGAAGCGGTACGTCCTCACCGGTGCGCCCGGCGCGGGGAAGACATCGATCCTCCGTCAACTCCAAGAACGCGGATTCGACGTCGTCGAGGAGGCGGCGACCGCGATCATCGCGGACGGGCAGGCCGCAGGGCACCCCGAGCCCTGGGCCCGGGCCGACTTCGTCGAGGAAGTCGCCGCCCTCCAGCGTCGACGGCAGATGTCGCCCACGACGGGAGACGCGACCGTGCAGGTCTACGACAGGTCTCCGATCTGCACGCACGCTCTCGGCGTCTACCTCGGACGCCCCGTCCCCGAGACGCTCTCCGCCGAGATCGACAGGATCACCCGCGAGCGGGTCTACGAGCAGCAGGTCTTCTTCGTCCGCACGATCGGTTTCTGCCGGCCCACCGCCGCACGCCGGATCAGCTACGAGGAGTCGCTGGAGTTCGAGCGGATCCACGAACAGAGCTATCGGCGGTTCGGCTACGACCTCGTGGAGGTGCCGGCCGGCGAAATCGCCGATCGGGTGGCGTTGATCGCGGAGACCATGGCGCGGCTCTCGGCGTGATGACCCCGCTGACTTGGGGCGCATTGACATTCGGGTCGATGCCTCAGAAACTCGATCACATGACCAAGGTCCTGCTGCTCACCAAGGAGCGCTGCGTCGACCTTGTCCGCGTGTCCAGCGCCCTGTGTTGATCCCCTGATCCACGGCTCGCAGATCCACAGATCCACGCCGCGTTCCCCTCCGCCCGGCTGACCTCAGCCGCGGTTCGAGGGACGCCCCTGCACTCACCGACCCGGACACCCCTAGGTTCGTCGTCGGTCACGCTGCGATCGGAAGCACGATGAGCCCGGAATTTCTCTGGTACATCCCCAACACCGTCGAGCCGGGCCACCGCGGCGACGACACGACGGACGGCTGGGGCTCCATCGAGTACTCCACCGACCTCGCCCGCACCGCCGAGCGACACGGGTGGGGCGGCGCGCTCCTCGGTACCGGGTGGGGCCGCCCCGACACCTTCACCGTCGCCACCGCGCTGGCCGCCCGGACCACCACCTTCAAGCCCCTGATCGCGATCCGTCCCGGCTACTGGCAGCCGGCCCACTTCGCCGCCGCAGCAGCGACCTTGGACCAGCTCAGCCGCGGCCGGGTCCTCGTCAACATCGTCGGCGGCCTCGACCACCTGGCCGCCTACGGCGACACCCGCAGCGATCCGGCCCAACGCTACGCGCGCACCCAGGAGTTCCTGCGTCTCGTACGGCGGCTGTGGACCGAGGAGGACGTGACGTTCGCCGGTGAGCACTTCCAGGTGAGCGGCTCCACGGTCGCGCCCCGCCCCTGGACGACGGCCGGCAGAGCACATCCGACGCTCTACTTCGGCGGCGCGTCCGAGGCCGCCGAGCGGGTGTCGGCGGCCGAGGCGGACGTGCAGCTCTTCTGGGGCGAACCCCTTGCCGGGCTCGCCGAACGCATCGACCGGCTCAGGACGTTGAGCGACCAGGTCGGCCGCCGGCACCGGCCGCTCGAATTCGGCCTGCGGATCACCACCGTGGTGCGCGACACCACGGAGGAGGCGTGGCGGGCGGCGGAGGAAAGGGTCGCCCGCATGGCGGCGGGCTCGGCCGACGAGCTGACCTGGACGGGCAACCGGAAGACGGCCGTCGGACAACAGCGGCTCTACGACCTCGCTGCCGGCGGTGAGGTGCTCGACACCTGCCTGTACACCACGCCGGGCAGGTTCGGCGGCGGGGGAGCGGCGACGACCTGGCTGGTCGGCTCCGCCGCCGACCTGGCCACGGCGCTCGACAACTACCGCAAGCTCGGCATCACTCACTTCGTCCTCTCCGACACCCCCTACAAACAGGAAATCATCCGCGTCGGCGACCAACTCCTGCCCCGGCTGCGCTGATCCGCGTGCTGCCGAACGCCGTCCTCATCGTCATCGGCGGGCTCCCCGGCACTGGGAAGACCACGCTGTCCCGGCTCCTGGCCGCACACGTCGGGGCGGTGCACCTGCGCGTCGACACCATCGAGCAGGCACTCGTCCGCTCCGGCCAGGCCCAGCACCCTGTCGGGCCGGCCGGATACGTCGTCGGGTACGCCCTGGCCGAGGAACACCTCCGGCAGGGTCTCACCGTGATCGCGGAGTCGGTCAACCCGCTGGCCGTCACCCGCGACAGCTGGCGCGACGCGGGAGCCCGGGCGGGCATCCCGGTCGTGGAGGTTGAAGTGATCTGCTCGGATCCGGCCGAGCATCGGCACCGGGTGACCTCCCGGTCGGTCGACATTCCCGATCTGCCGCTTCCGGACTGGCAGCAGGTCCGCCGCCGCGACTACGAACCCTGGAACCGTGACCACATCACCCTCGACACCGCCGGACAGGGACCGCGGGAATCGCTCAACTCCCTTCTCCACCACCTCGATCGACTCCGGCTCCTGCCGCGGCGGTGAGCGCTTTCCCCTCGCACCGGTGCGAGGCCCGGGGACGTCTTGACGCAGGCAGAGCAGTCGATCTACGGTGAGCGCGAGCTACGAGTTCCGGTGATCAAGCCCTGGCTGGCCGGACGGCAACCCTCGACGCAGTGGGGTGCCCCAGGTGACGGCTCGGCGGATGTTCCTGTTCTGCAAGTGCGTTCCCACCGGCCTCAGTTGCCGGCGACACCCCTAGGAGGACGACGTGGCAACCGGCCTCGTGCTGTGCTCCCGGCGTCATGTGGATCTGCTGCTGGTCTCCAGCTGTCTCTGTCACAGCTGACCCGCTCCTCGCGCAGCACTCTCACCTTCACCCTCCCCCTTCACGCGACAGCGCGCGCCCGGCATGTCCTGCCTGCCGCACCCCTTTCGCGCACCCACCATGCGGAGACAGAGACCAGCCATGGCACACTCCAGCACCGTCAGACCGCTTCGACCCCTCGGCGCCCTGTCCCTCGGCACGGCGTTCTTGGTCGCCCTCACCGGCTGCACCAGCAGCAAGACGTCCACCGGCTCCGACGGTCCGACGATCACCGTCGGCACCACCGACCAGGTGACCAGCCTCGACCCGGCGGGCGCCTGGGACGCGGGCTCCGGCACCATCGAGAGCGAGGTCTACGCGACCCTCCTCAGCGTGAAGAACGGCGCCACGGAGGTCTCCCCGGACCTCGCCACCGGCATCGAGCTGACGGGTCCCAAGCAATACACGGTGACGCTGAGGAAGGGCCTGAAGTTCGCGAACGGCCACCGACTCACCTCCTCCGACGTCAAGTTCAGCTTCGACCGCACACTGAAGATCGCCGACGAGAACGGCCCCTCGTCCCTCCTGTACAACCTCGCCTCGGTCGCCGCCCCGTCACCGACCACGGTCGTCTTCACCCTCAAGTCCGCCGACGACACCCTGTTTCCGCAGGTGTTGTCCACGGCGGCCGGCTACATCGTCGACGAACAGACCTTCCCCGCGGACAAGATCCTCGACGACAAGGCCATCGTCACGGCCAAGCCCTGGAACGGCCCGTACGGCGTCACGGGCTACGACAAGAACTCGCTGGTCTCCTTCACCGAAAACAGCGCCTACGGCGGCCAGTTGGGCACCCCGAAGACCAAGAACATCCAGCTCAAGTACTACACCGACGCCAGCAACCTGAAGCTCGACGTCCAGCAGGGCACCGTCGACGCCGTCTACCGCACACTCACCACCGCCGACCTCGACGACCTGGCCAAGAAGAAGGACATCAAGGTCCACACCGGTTCCGGCAACGGCATCCGCTACATCGTCTTCGACTTCCAGACCCAGCCCTACGGCACCAAGACCAAGGACGCCGACAAGACCAAGGCGCTCGCCGTCCGTCAGGCCGTGGCCGACTCCGTCGACCGGGCCCAACTCGCCCAGCAGGTCTACAAGAACAGCTACCAGCCGTTGTACAGCTCGGTGCCCGACGGACTCACCGGCGCCACCGACTCCTTCAAGTCGCTCTACGGCGACAAGAAAGGCGGCCCCGACAAGGCAGCGGCCGCCGCACGGCTGAAGGCGGCGAAGGTGACCACCCCCGTCACCCTCAACCTGCAGTACAACAGCGACCATTACGGCTCGTCCTCGGCCGACGAGTACGCGCTCGTCAAGACCCAGCTCGAAGCCACCGGCCTGTTCAAGGTGAACCTCCAGTCCACCGAGTGGACCCAGTACGGCAAGGACCGCGTCAAGCACCTCTACCCGCTCTACCAACTCGGTTGGTACGCCGACTACTTGGACGCCGACAACTACCTCTCGCCCTTCTACTCCGCCAACAGCTGGGTCGCCAACGGCTACGACGACCCCGCCGTACGGGCGCTGATCCAGAAGGAGGAGACCGAGACCGACGCGGCCAAGCGCGCCGAACTCCTCAAGCAGGCGCAGGACAAGGCCGCCGCGCAGGTGCCGCTGCTGCCCCTGCTCCAGGGGTCCACCGCGATCGTCACCCGTACCGATGTCAGCGGTGTGCCGGACGCGCTGACCAGCGCGTACACCTTCCGCTGGGCGGGACTGTCGAAGAAGTGAGCGCCCTGACCCAGGAGACGACCCCGGGCGTCGTCGGCACCCCCGCCGACGGCGCCGCCGGGTACGGACTCGCCCGCTACCTGGTGGTCCGCTTCCTCCTCATCATCCCCACCGTGTTCATCCTGGTCAGCCTGGTGTTCTTCCTGATGCGTGCCACCGGCGACCCGATCAGCGCCGCGTTCGGCGACCGGCTCACCCCGGACCAGCTCCAGGCGAAACTCCATCAGGCGGGCTACGACCGGCCGTTGCTCACCCAGTACCTCGACTATCTGAAATCCCTGGCGACCGGCGACTTCGGCCGCACCGTCACCGACAACGAACCGGTCACCCATGTCCTGGGCACCTACGGCGCCGCCACCGTCGAACTCGCCTGCTACGCCCTCCTCGTGGCCCTCGCCGTCGGTGTACCGCTGGGCATGGTGGCGGCCTCGTACCGCGACCGCGCGCCCGACGCGGCACTGCGGCTCTTCGCCGTCCTCACCTACGCCACCCCCGTGTTCTTCGTGGGGCTACTGCTGAAGCTGGTGTTCGCCATCCAACTCGGCTGGCTGCCCGCCTCCGGACGGGCGAGCACCGACGTCCAGCTCTTCCTCCAGAACCAGACCAGCACCACCGGCTTCTACCTCGTCGACGCCCTCCGCAGCGGCGACGGAGCAGCCGTCACCGACGTGCTGAAACACGCCGTACTGCCCGGCGTGGCACTGGGGCTGCTCGTCGCCGGCATCCTCCTGCGGCTGGTCCGCACGAACCTGATCGGCACCCTCGGCGCCGACTACGTCGAGGCCGCCCGCTCCCGAGGCGTCGCGCCCTTCCGCCTGGTCACCCGGCACGCCACCCGGCCCGCCCTGATCCCCGTCGTCACCGTCCTGGGACTCCAGGTCGCCGGACTGCTCGGCGGAGCGGTGCTGACGGAGACCACCTTCGAGTGGAAGGGCCTCGGCTACGAACTCGCCCACTATCTGACGGTCCGTGACTTCCCGGCGGTGCAGGGCATCGTGGCCCTGTTCGCCGTCGTCGTGGCGGTGACGAACTTCCTCGTCGACGTGGTCGCGGCCCTCATCGATCCCCGAGTGAGGTACTGAGCCGTGGCCCAACTCCTCGTGCGGCGGCCCACCTTGCTGTCCGACCGCATGCGCGCACGACTTCACACCGGCGGTTCGATACAGCGCGCCATGCTGCTCACCGGCGCCGTACTCACGGTGCTGTTCGTCCTCACCGCCCTCCTCGGACCGCTGCTCGCCCCCTACGGATACGCACAACTCCAGGACGGGGGAAGGCTGTTCGGCTCGCAGCAACACCCCAGCGGCGCCCATCCGCTGGGCACCACCATCGCCGGGTACGACGTGCTCTCCCGTACGGTGTGGGGCGCCAGGACCGCGCTGGAGATCATCCTCGCCGCGCTGCTGCTCTCGGTGATCCCCGGCACCGTACTGGGGCTGGCCTCCGGCTATCTCGGCGGGCGCCTCGACCGGCTGCTGGTGGGGCTGGCCGACGCGCTCTACGCGTTTCCGCCGCTGCTGCTCGCCATCGTCATGTCGATCGTGATCAGCGGCGGACAGTCGAGCCTCGTCGGCGGTCTCGGCGCGGCGGCCTGTTCGGTCGCCGTGGCGTTCGTACCGCAGTACTTCCGTGTCGTACGGGCCGAAGTGACCCGCGTGAAGGCCGAGCCCTTCGTCGACGCGGCCCGGGTGATCGGCACCGGCACCTGGCGGATCATGTTCCGGCACGTGCTGCGCAACTCCGTCCGCACGCTCCCCCTGATCTTCACCATCAACGCCTCCGAGGCCATCCTCACCCTCGCCGGGCTCGGTTTCCTCGGCTTCGGCATCGAACCCAACTCGGCGTCCGAGTGGGGTTACGACCTCAACCGCTCGGTGGCGGACGTCACTTCGGGGCTGTGGTGGACCGCGATCCCGCCCGGCCTGGCCATCGTGCTCACCGTGCTCGGCACGACTCTGCTCGGCGAGAGCCTCACCGACCTCGCGGACCCGCGACTGCGGCGACGCGGCGGCACGGCCGCGAAGGCGACCGCCACCGGAACGGACGGAGGCGCGGACGATGACTGACCTCCTGCGCATCGAGGACCTGCACGTCACCTTCGCCACGGACGCCGGCGCCGCCCCCGCGGTGAACGGCGTGAGCCTGTCCGTCGCACCGGGCGAGGTACTGGCCCTCGTCGGAGAGAGCGGCAGCGGCAAGACCGTCACGGCCAAGTCGGTCCTGGGTCTGCTCCCCGCCACCGCGACCGCCCGCGGCCGGGTCCTCCTGGGCGACGGCACCGCCGACCCCGCCGAGGACGTCCTCACCGCGTCTCCTGCCCGGCTGCGCGCCCTGCGCGGCACGCACGCCGCGATGGTCTTCCAGGAACCGTCCACCGCACTCAACCCGGTCTTCACCATCGGCTGGCAGCTCACCGAAGGCCTGCGCGCCCACGGCCACGGCGGCAGCAAGGCCGAACGCCGGGCCCTGGCCGTCGAATGGCTCGACAAGGTCGGCATCCCCGACCCCGCCACCCGCGTGAACCACTACCCCCACCAACTGTCCGGCGGCCAGAAGCAACGCGCCGTCATCGCCATGGCCCTCGCCCTCGGCACCCGGCTCATCGTGGCCGACGAGCCCACCACGGCCCTCGACGTCACCGTGCAGGCGGAGATCCTCGAACTCCTGCACCGCTGCCGCACCGACTTCGGCACCGCCGTCCTCCTCATCACCCACAACATGGGCGTCGTCGCCGACCTCGCGGACCGGGTGGCCGTGATGAGCGAGGGCGAGATCGTCGAACAGGCCCCGGTCCGCGACCTGTTCGCCGCGCCCGTCCACCCGTACACCCGCGAACTGCTCGCCGCCGTACCGGTCTTCGGGGAGCGGAGCCGGACGCAGACCTCCGCGACGGGCGACGAGCAACCCGTCGTACGGGCCGCCGGGCTGGTCGTGGACTACACCGGACGACTGGGAAGGAAGGGCTTCCGCGCGGTCGACGGCGTGAGCTTCGAGATCCGCCCGGGCGAGGTGCTCGGGCTGGTGGGGGAGAGCGGCAGCGGCAAGACCACCATCGGCCGCGCGGTCGCCGGTCTGACGGCCGTCACCGGCGGTGAACTCACTGTGTTCGGCGAGCCGTTGACGGCCCGCCGCCGCACCCGCGGCCGGGCCGGCCACATCGGCTACGTCTTCCAGGACCCCGCGTCCAGTTTCAACCCGCTCCTCACCATCGCCGACAGCGTCGCGGAACCACTGACCGTCCACCGGCGCGAACTCGGGGCCGCCGCGATCCGCGCCGAGGTCGAGGCGCTCCTGAACTCCGTTCATCTGCCCAGCAGTTACGGCGACCGCTATCCGCACGAACTCAGCGGCGGCCAACGGCAGCGCGCGGCGCTGGCCCGGGCGCTCGCCCTGCGGCCCCCACTGATCGTCGCGGACGAGCCGACCTCCGCCCTCGACGTCTCCGTCCAGGCGAAGGTGCTCGACCTCTTCACCGAACTGCAACGGGAGTTGGGCTTCGCGGCCCTGTTCATCAGCCACGACCTCGCGGTGGTCGAGCAGGTCGCCGACCGTGTCGTCGTGCTGCACCGCGGCCGGATCGCCGCGTCCGGTTCCACGGCCGCGGTGCTGGGCAGTCCACAGGACGACTACACACGGCGGCTGGTCGCCTCCCTGCCCGTCGCCGACCCGGTACGGCAGAGCCGCCGCAGGGGCCGGACCGTCGATGCCTCCGAGGCGCTGGACGAAGGAGTGGCACGCGCATGAGCGACACCGTGGCGGACCTCGTCGACGAGGTACTGAGCAGCACCCCCGTCATCGACGGCCACAACGACCTCCCGCTGGCGCTGCGAGCCCGATCCGGCTACAGCGTCGACGGGCTGGACGACGGGCGCCCCGACCTCCACACCGACCTGCCCCGGCTGCGCGCCGGAGGGGTCGGCGCGCAGTTCTGGTCGGTGTACGTCTCGTCCCAACTCCCCGAACCCGAGGCCGTGGTGGCCACGCTGGAGCAGATCGACGCCGTGTACCGGCTCGTCGCCCGCTACCCGGACACCCTGCGGATCGCCTACACCGCGGCCGACGTCGAGCGTTCGCTCGCCGACGGACGGATCGCCTCCCTGCTCGGCATCGAGGGCGGCCACAGCCTCGCCGAGTCCCCGGGCGTCCTGCGGTCCTACGCCCGGCTCGGCGTCCGGTATGTGACCCTCACCCACAACGACAACACCACCTGGGCGGACTCGGCCACCGACGAGCCCGGCGTCGGCGGCCTGAACGACACGGGCCGCGCGATCGTCGCCGAACTCAACCGCACCGGCGTGCTCGTGGACCTCTCCCATGTCGCCGACTCCACCCAGCGCGCGGCGCTCGCCGCATCGACCTCCCCGGTGCTGTTCAGCCACTCCTCCGCACGCGCCCTCAACGACCACCCGCGCAATGTCGCCGACCCCGTCCTGGAGTTGCTGCGGGACAACGGCGGTGTCATCCAGCTCACCTTCGTCCCGTACTTCATCTCGGCCGAAGTCGCGGAGTGGGCACAGGAGTTGCAGGCCGAGCGGGAACGCCTCGGGCTGCCCTCGCACCCCTGGACCTGGCCGCGCGCACCACGGCCGGGCGAGGACCCGGCCCAGGTCGCCAAGGAACTCGCGGCCGGTTTCGCAGCATCCGCCGACGACCGGCTGCGGCGCTGGACCGAGGAACACCCCCGGCCCGAGGTGACGGTGGCCCAGGTCGCCGACCATGTCGAGCACGCCCGTGAGGTGGCGGGCCGGGACCACATCGGCCTCGGTGGCGACTACGACGGCGTCGACCACCAGCCCACCGGGCTCGCCGACGTCTCCGGCTACCCAGTGCTGCTGCGCGAACTCGCCGACCGCGGCTGGTCCCGGTCCGACCTGGAGGCACTGACCGGCCGCAACGTGCTGCGCGTCCTGCGCGAGGCCGAGCACCGAGCGACCGAACCGCTGTGGCCGACGGCTCCGCTGCGGTGAGCCGCCGACGCCGATGGGCCGACGCGTTCGCCCGGTGGACACCGGGTCTGCTTGCGGTCGGCTGCTGCCTGGGGGGACTCCCGCTGCCCGAGCTCCCGGCCCGCGAAAAGACACCGGAGCCGCACGGCGGACCGCCGTACGGCCACCCGGAGTGCCTCGCCGCCCACATCCCGCTGACGGATGCGGAGCGGGAGCTGTGGTCAGACCTCGGCCAGACGGTTTGAGCAGGGTCCTGCGGTCCGCTCGCGCCTGTACGGCTGCGACTCCTGCATCCGATGTCTACCTCCCTCAAACTGCTGGTCGAGCAGGACCAGGCGCTGCGCCAGCGGCAGCACGAACTGGAGCGGCTGCGGCAGCAGATGCACAGTCTGCTGCCGCTGTACCAGGAGAACTTCGCGGGTGAGCCCCAGCATCCGCACGTGCAACGCATCGAGGACCCGAGGGCCGCCCGGGGGATCCTCACCACGATCACGGTCGAGGCGAAGCGGGAGATCCTGTTCCCCCTTCCCACCCAGGACCCCTGGGAAGAACCCGCGGACCTGGACCGCGGAAGATGGCTGCGGTGCGCCGGCACGCGCTCCGAACTCCTCCGGGTGCTGTTGCCGGAGGCGGCCAGGTTCGACGTGCGGGTGCGCGAGCAGTCCGTGGTCACGGCGCTACGGCGCACCCTGACCGGCGCGTGGGACGAGGCACGGCCCTTCGACGGCAGCTCCCACCACGACAGCGCGCGCTCCACCTCGGCCCTGATCGACGAGGCCATTCCGCGCATGTTGCTCACGGGAGGGTGTGACGACCCGGACGTACGACGGGATCCGCTCGTAGAACGCGACCGGCTCGCTCGGCTCACCCAGTCTGGACAGGTGCGTCCCCGCGCCCCGGCACTCGCGCCGAGCGGTTGCCCACACCGGTCACCGGCCCGTCGGAGGCGCGTTCCCGGCTGTACCGGGCCGGAAACGCGCTTTCATTGCACCTTCGTGAACATCCAACGGTGTGGCCGGCACGGTCGTTCCACAGCGTGGACACACCTGGTGCGCAGCCCTCGAACTGCTGTAGAACCACCCCCATGATTCACGAAGCCCTGTCGCGCCGTCTGGTGGTCGACCTGTGCCGTCGCACGGCTTGGTGTTGTTGTCTCTGACCCGCTGCCTCTGAGACGCCCCACCCGTCCGAGATCGTCTCGGACCGTGTCCTGCGCGTCCGTCCCCGAGGCATTCGGCGTTCTTCCGCCTGGTTTCCCGCTTGTTCGTCGAATCGTGCCGGCGCGGAGCCGACGCCTTCCGTCAGCTCCGTGCCGTTCCACGTCCGGCGGACGTGTCCTTCGCTCTCGCCACCGCTGGCAGCCGGGCGACGTCGCCCTGTGGGACAACCGCGGCACCTCGCCCTACGCCAACCGCGACTACGGCGACCAGCGCAGCGTCATGCACCGCATCACGCTGCGCGGAGACACCCCCGTCGGTCCCGTCGCGACGTCGTAGCCCCGCCTCGGAGTCGCCCTGACCGCGGTGTCAGGGCAACTCGACGTGGTGGCGGGGCGCCGACCAGTCCGTGGCCGCGCGCACCGCGCGTTCCACGTCCTCGTCGAGCAGCAGCCGCCGTGCCGCGAGTTCCTCGGCAGCGGCTCTGATCCGGGCTATGTAGCCGGCCGCGTCGCCGTAGCGTTTCGCCACGCTGGGGCGCGGATCGCCGGTGATCAGGCGCTCGTCCTCGGTGGCGGCGAACGGGAACGTGGAGCCGCTGAACTCGTGCAGAGCGCCGTGTCCTTGGCCGGGGGCACGGGTGTTCCAGCCGGTGTGGCTACCGAGCGGAACGGACACCATCGGCGCCCGTACACCCGCGATCTCGTTGCCGTCGGCATCCACGGCCGGGACCAGCACCGTGTAGCGGCGCGAGCGGTCGGCGACCGGCGGGACGGTCGAACGGTCCACCGCGTACAGCTCGTTGGGCCGGTACGGCCGTAGCGCCGAGGGCACCGATGGGAACTGCCGGGACCACTCCTCCATCGTCACCAGAGTGCCGTCGGCGACGGTGGGCACCGCGCTCGGAGGCGGCTCCACGCCCTCGCTCACCCACGCGTCCAGCGTGTCCAGGACGGCACGGAACAGCGCGGAGGTGGCGACCACGTTCCCCAGGTGGTTGCAGATCCCCTTCGTGGGCGCCCCGGCCGTCGGATCGGCCACGTGCTGGCTGGACGACCAGAGGTAGCCGCGCACGTTCGGCGGGAATCCCAGGTCCCGGCCGTCCGTCGTGGTGTGCGTCAGGGAGCCCCGGCGCTGCCAGTACTCCGTCGAGGTCTGTGTGTGCAGCACCTTGGGGTCGCTCGCGCGTTTCATGATCGCGTCACGCCTGCCGGTGAGATGGTCCACGGTCTCGGCATAGGCGAACGGAAAGGCGTCGGCCGCGCTGAGGTGGTCCTCGTACTGCTGGCCGCCCGGCACCGTCAGGTTGGTGAACCGCTCGGCGACCAGCCGGCCGGCGCCGGAGACATGCGGCAGCAGACCGTCGAACACCGGCCGTCCTTCGGTGTCCTCGTTGAAACCCAGGTGGATGAAGTCACGGATGGCCCGACCGGTCTGTGAGCGGCCCCAGCCGTAGGCGTAGTCGATCGCGCCGACCGGCTGTGCCGGGTCGTGGCGGAGATGGCCGACCAGATCGCGGACCGCGGCGAGGCCCAGGCCGAGGACGAGTGGTTCCTCGGCCTCGTAGGTGAGTTCGTAGATCCAGCCGGGCCGGAACCCGTCGTCGAGGAGGAGGTCGTGCCGGCTCGGGACGACGGCGACGGAGCTCCCTCTCAGATCGCTCCCGCCGCCCTGGAGGCGGGCGAACTGCCAGGTCTCGCGGGGCAGTTCCTCCGGCTCGCTGTGCGGGTACCGTCGCCGGGTGAGCCGTGCGGTGTGCACTCCGCGCGCGCTGACGGGGGAGGATCTGGTGTTCGCCCAGCGGGAGAGCGGCAGCGACCGGACGGGCTCGTCCACGATGAACTCGGCCGCGGTCAGGCCCCGTACGGGTTCCGAGCCCCGTGTCGCCACGGGCAGGTCGAGCAGCAGCCGTCCGTCACCGGGCAGCAGATCACCTTGCCAGGCACCGAAGACGATCGTGTAGCCGCGACGCAGCAGATAGCCGTTGCCGACGTCGGCGAGCGTCCGGGGACGGTTCGTGTGCGGGGCGTCGCAGAAGTACTGGACGGCCCGTTTGTTGCCCCGGTTGCCCCAGTCGAAGAACAGCCGTCGGCGTCCGCCGTCGACCGGCCGCAGGATCTCGACGTCCCCGCTGAACCGGACCGCGCCGTCGCTGTCGCGCGGTGCGAGGTCCACGTCGGCGATCGAGCGGTGGGCGGGTGCCTCGGGGTCCACGGTGTAGTGAGCCGTGGCGGTGAGTACTTCGTACGCCCCGCCCTCGGCGAAGCGATGACCGTCCGCCAACGGCACCCGGGCACGCACCTCCAGCCGTACCGGGCTCACCGCGCGGCCTCCACCTGTGCGGGACGCCAGCCCAGTTCGGGTGCGACCAGATGGCGTACGTCGTGCAGGATCTGCTCGTACTCCTCCCGCCTGAACTCGTACGGCAGCTCAAGACGCAGTTCCGACACCGCCGACACCACCGGGTCCGCCGCCAGTTGCTCCAGGATCTGCTCCGCCGTGCCGACCACGTCCGGAGCGAAAAGGGTCCGTCTCGGGCCCTGGGGGGCCAGGGTGCGGGCATGGCGGCTCGCGGCGTACTCCCGGTAGCGGGTGCGGGTGGCCCGGTGCGCGCTGTCGAAGGGCACGATCACACGGCCCACCGCGACGCGGGCGGTCGACTGGATCCGCCGGTATGCGGCGAGGAGGTTGGACTGGGCCGTGGTGAAGTCGTCGGTGTCCTCACCGGTGACGATGTTGCCGGACAGCAGGTTGAGGCCGTTCTCACCGGCCCAGCGGGCCGAACGCAGGCTCCCGCCGCCGTACCACATGCGGTCCACCAGACCGGGGTTGTGCGGTTGCAGACGTGGCCGCTGGGTGTTGCCCGGTGACTGGATCACCGTGTCCGGGCCGCCGAGGTAGTCGCCGCGCAGGTTGTCGACGACGCGGGCGACCCGGCCGTAGGACAGGTCGAAGGCGCGCCAGTCGCCGTCGTACACCAGGTCGCCCAGGAGTTCGGCGTGCGGCATGCCGGTGGAGAAGCCGATCTGGAGCCGGCCGCGGGAGAGCACGTCGGCCAGCGCCAGGTCCTCGGCCAGGCGGAACGGGCTCTCGTAGCCGATCGGGATGACCGCGGTGCCCAACTCGACGCGCTCGGTGCGCTGTCCGGCCGCGGCGAGGAACACCGCGGCCGAACCGACGCCGTGTTCGAGGTGGCGTTGCCGGATCCAGGCGCCGTCGTAGCCCGACCGCTCGCCGCACTCGAAGAGTTGGAGGGTCTCCTCCAGGCCGGTGTAAGGGTCGTCGTCGGAGAAGTTGCCCGGGGTGAGGAAGGCCAGGGAGGTGATGGTCATGCGGTCCGCGTCCTCAGGTCGTGGTCGTCCCGGCCGCCGGGGATCGCCGCGAGCAGCTCGCGGGTGTAGTCGTGGCGGGGGTGTGTGAAGAGTTCCTCGGGGGCGCCCGTCTCGACGATGCGGCCCGACCGCATGACGGCCACCTGATGCGCGATCTGGCGTACGACGGCCAGGTCGTGCGAGATGAACAGGTACGCCACGCCTGTGTCGGCCTGCAACTCGGCCAGCAGGTCCAGGACCTGGGCCTGGACGGAGACGTCGAGCGCGGACACCGGCTCGTCGCAGACGACCAGGTCCGGCGAGAGCGCGAGAGCGCGGGCGATCGCCACGCGCTGGCGCTGACCGCCGGACAGCTCCGCCGGACGGCGCTCCAGCGTCGCGGCGGGCAGCGCGACCCGGTCGAGCAGGTCGCGGGCGCGATCGAGTCGGGAGGCGCGGTCGCCGACCTTGAACGCGCGCAGCGGTTCGGTGATCACCTCGCGGATGGAGAAGCGGGGGTCGAGCGAGGCGTACGGGTTCTGGTAGACGAGCTGGGCCCGGCGGCGCAGTTGGCGGGCCCGCGCGCCCCGGGCGGTCGTGACGTCGGTGCCGTCGAACAGGATGTCTCCGTCGGTCGCGTCGGTCAGGCGGAGTACCAGCCGGGCCGTGGTGGACTTCCCCGAACCGGACTCGCCGACCAGGGCCAGGGTCCGGCCGCGGTGCAGGGTGAGGCTGACGTCGTCCACCGCGCGCAGGGTGCGGGACCCGCCGTCCGCGCGGGGGAGTCTGAACTCCTTGACCGCGTTGCGGAGTTCGACCAGTGGGGTCCCCCCGGTGGCCGCGGGCGCTGTGGCCGGGAAACTCGCGCGGGCGGTGGCCAGGCTCGGCGCGCTCGCCAACAGCTCTCGGGTGTACGCGTGTTGGGGATCGGCGAGGACGTCACGGGTCGGACCGGCCTCCACGACCCGCCCCTGCGACATCACGACCAGGCGCTGTGCCCGGTCGGAGGCGACTCCGAGATCGTGGGTCACCAACAGGATCGCCGTGCCCGACTCCTCGGTGAGGCCCTGCAGATGGTCGAGGATGACGCGTTGCACGGTGACGTCGAGGGCGCTGGTCGGCTCGTCCGCGATGATCAGCTTCGGGTTCGCCGCGATGGCGATGGCGATCAGGGCGCGTTGCCGCATTCCGCCGGAGAGTTCGTGCGGGTACTGCCGGGCTCGGGTGGCCGCGTCGGGCAGGCCCGCCCGGTCCAGGATGCCGATCGCCTCCGACGGCGCGGAGCGGCGGGTCGCGAGACCGTGGATGCGCAGGACCTCGGCGACCTGCTCGCCGATGCGCTTGACGGGGTTGAGCGACACCGAAGGGTCCTGCGGGACCAGGCCGATCTGTGCGCCGCGCACGGTGCGCAGCTCCGCCTCGGACAGCGCGATGAGGTCGTGCCGGCCGAAGCGGATCGTGCCGCCGTCGATGGCGGCGTTCGGCGCCAGGAGCCGGGTGATGGCATGAGCCGTGGTGCTCTTGCCGGACCCGGACTCGCCCACCACCGCGGTCACTTCGCCCGGCCGCACATCGAGGTCGACGTCCCGCACCGCCCGCACGATGCCGCCACGGGTGCGGTACGACACCGACAGGCCGCGTATCTCCAGCGCGGCCCCTTGCTCGGGGTGGGCCGGTTCGGTGCTCGGTGTCGTGCTCAAGTCCCCATCCGTTCCTGGTGTGTTCGTCGGTTCGCCGCTCATCGCTGCCTGGACCATTCGCCGTCCAGCGCCCGTGCGATGCGGTTGGTGGCCAGCACCGTCGCGGCGATGGCCAGTCCGGGCAGCGCGGTCAACCACCAGGCGTTGGCGAGGTAGTTGCGGCCGTCGGAGATCAGCGTGCCCCACTCCGGAGCCGGCGGCGGGGCGCCGTAGCCGAGGAAGCTCAGGGCCGACACGGCGAGGATCGAGGAGCCGAAGTCGAGGGTGGCCAGGACGATCACCGGGCCCGCCGCGTTGGGCAGGACATGGCGGCCCAGGACCGAGTACCAGCGGGATCCGCACGAGCGCGATGCCTCGACGAAGACCGCCTGCCGTACCCGCAGCACCTCCGCCCGGGTCACCCGCGCGAAGCTCGCGACGCTGGCGGTCCCGACCGCGACCGCCACCTTCACGGTGCCGTAGCCCAGCGCGGTGACCAGTGCGAGGGACAGGAACAATGCCGGGATCGACAGCAGTACGTCGACGAAGCGCATCAGCACGTCGTCGGCCCAGCGTCCGACGAACCCGGCGATCAGACCGATCAGACTGCCCACCACGAAGGCGACCGCGACCGCGATCAGTGTTGCCTTCAGGGAGAGCTGCGCGCCGTGGACCACACGGGAGAACACATCGCGTCCCAGTTCATCGGTGCCGAACCAGTGCGCGCCGCTGGGGCCGCGGAAGTTCTCCGACGGCACCCCCTGCAGCGGGTCCTTCGAGGTGAACAGGTCCGGCCAGAAGGAGGCCAGCACCACCAGGACGACGATCAGGACCGACAGCAGCAGGCCCGGGCGGCGCACCAGGAACCTTCCGACGCGCCGCAGGTCGACACGGCGCCCCGGTCCGGGACCGCCTCCCGGCTCGACCGGCCTCGCCGGGAGGCCGAGCGCGGCGCCGGTGGCGTCGGCGATCAGTTCCTGGCTCATGCGAGTCCCGCCTTCCGGCCCGAAGCCACCACGATCCGCGGGTCCAGCAGCGGATAGACGAGGTCGACGACCAGGTTCGTCACCACGAAGATCAGCGCCCCGAACACGACCACCCCCTGGACGAGCGGGATGTCCTGGGCCGTGACCGCGGCGGCCGTCACCCGGCCGAGGCCGTCGCGCGAGAACACGGTCTCGACGACCACCGAACCGGCGATCAACTGCCCGACCAGCAGGCCCACGACCGTGAGCGCGGGCAGCGACGCATTGCGCAGCGCGTGCCGCAGATGCACCCGCCATCGGCCGGCGCCCTTGGCGCGCGCGGTCTCCACATAGGCCTGGTCCAGTGCCGTGAGGAGGCTCTTGGCCAGCACTTGGGCGACCTGCGCACCGGTCGGAATCGCCAGTGTCACGGCCGGCAGGACCAGCCCCCGCAGCCCGTCGTTGCCGAAGGCCGGGAACCAGTGCAACCGGAAGGAGAACATCTCGACGAGCAGCAGACCGGTCCAGAACGTCGGTACCGACACCCCCAAGGGCGGCAAGGACAGCAGCAGTTGGCGCAGCCACCGCAGCGAGGTGTACGTCGCCAGCACCGCCAGACCGCCGCCGACGACCACCGCGAGGAGCAGCGCGGCACCGGTCAACTGGAGTGTCTGGGGCAGCGCGTCGGCCAGTGTCGAGGTCACCGGCCGGCCGGTGGAGACCGCGTCGCCGAAGTCTCCGCGGACCGCCTTGCCGAGGTAGTCGGCGTACTGCACCAGGATCGGCTTGTCGAAGCCGTACTCGTGCCGCAGCGCGGCGAGTTGGGCCGGGTCGACCTGCCCGGAATCCATTCCGGCACCGGCCATGGCCGTGACCGGATCGCCGGGCAGGAAGTCGAGGACCAGGAAGGACACGGTGTAGGCCGCCCACAGCACCCCGACGGCCTGGGCGAGCCGCTTGATCGCGTAGCGGCGCATGCGTCAGCCGATCCAGGTGTCGTGGAGCTGGATCCGGCTGGAGGCGTCGAAGTTCAGGCCGTGCACCTTCTTCGCCACGCCGATCTGGGTCTGGAGTTCCACCACCGGTACGTAGTAGGCGTTCTGCACGAGCAACTGCTGGGCCTGCTCGACCAGTTGCTTGCGCTTCGTGGCGTCCGTGGTGGCCGCCTGCTGGGACAGCGGGGTGTCCAGCGAGCCCGCAGGGAGGCGGTAGAAGTTCGCCAGCTTGGTGGAGAAGGAGCTGCGCAGGATGTCCGGGTCGGCCCGGGTCACGTTGCTCCACGCCGCGTCGAAGTCACCCGACTGGAGTGTCGGGGCGAGCTGAGTGACCTGGAGCTGCTTGAGCGTCAGGCCGACGCCGACGGCCTTGAGTTGCTGCTGGACGAGCTCCAGCGCGGGCTGGTTGGTGGCCGAGTTGGGGATCCAGTCGACGGTCAGGCTCAGCTTCTTGCCGTCCTTGGTACGGATGCCGTCGCTTCCGGTCTTCCAGCCGGCCGCGTCCAGAAGGGACTTCGCCTTGGCCGCGTCGGTCGTCAGGTCCGAGGAGAGGTTCGTGTAATCGGGTGTGGTGTGCGCGAGGACGCTGGTCGCGGGCTGGGTCCCGGTCGGGAACACGGTGTCGGCGATCTGCCCCCGGTCGATGGCGAACCCGATGGCCTGGCGCACCCGCGCGTCCTTCAGGGCCGGCCGTGAGTTGTTGAGTGCCAGGCCGAACACCACGCCGGGGTTGGCCCGTCGCTGAAGGGTGACCTGGCCGCCCTTGAGGGCTGCCTCGTTGGCCTTGCCGACGCTGCTGATCGCGTCCACCTGCCCGGACTGGAGGCTGCCGGTCCGTACCCCCGCCTCGGGCACGATCTTGAAGACCACCTTGTCCAGGTAGGCCTCGCCGCGCTTGTGCCACAGCGAGGAACCCCAGGCGTACCCGGTGCGCCTGGTGAGCGTGATCGACTGGTTCTGCACGTACTGCTTGAGCACGAAGGGCCCGGAGCCGACCACTCCCTGGCTGCACTTCTGCTGCGGGGTCTTCTTCGCGCTGGCCGAGGACTCGATGCCCAGTGAGTGCGTCGAAGTCGCCTGCAGGAACTGGGCGTTGGGCTGTTGGAAGGTCACCTTGACGGTGAGCGGGTCCACCACAGTGGTGCTCTTGACGCCGCTCAGATAGCCCTCGGTGAGGGTGCCCAGCGCGCCGAGGTTCGGCACCGCGTCGAAGTTGTCCTTGACCACCTGGGCGGTCAGCTTGGACCCGTCGCTGAACGTGACACCTGATCGCAGGTGGAAGGTGAACGTCGTCGCGTCGGCGCTGATGTCCCAGCTCTTGGCCAGCCAGGGCACGATCTTGCCGGTCGCGGGGTCCTGGTCGGTGAGGGAGTCCACGACCTGACGTACCGAGTAGATGGTGTCGTTGCTGGCCACCTGCTGCGGATCCACGCAGCCGGCGTCGGAGCCCACCGCGAAGGTCAGGGTGCCACCGGACTTGGCCGGGCCGCTGCCGCCGTCCGAGCCGCTGTCACCGGACCCGCATGCGGTCAACAGGACGCTGGTGGTCAGGAGGGCGGCCAGCGCCGCCCATCGAGTGGGTCGGATGTGCGGATGTGCTCTCACGGAGGGTGCTCCTACTCGTGTCACTACGCAGGTGGTGCCCGGCGGATCACGGCTGCGCGCGGGCGTGCCGCTCCGGTCGGCGCAACGCCGATGACGGGCAGTGCAGTTCGGGGGTCAGGGGAAGGGACGCGGCGGTTGCGGAACATGTCCGTGAACACGAGCAGGTCCGCGAGAGGCTGCGGGAGAACGCCTACGGGCCGCGACGGACGTCAGACGGACGTGGTCAAGGCGGTCAGGCGGGACACAGACAGCTGGTGAAGCGCTGCAGGTCGATGTGGCGTCGGCGCGAGAACCGGGAGAACACTGTCGCGGCAGTCAGGGAAACGATGGAGACACGCGGTTCACTGCTGTGTCGCACGACGGTCCTCCACATTTCCGGCCCCGGCCACAGGGCCTCGCGCTTGCAGAGATCCTCGGTGATCCTGCCGGGCTTTCACCTGGAGCACCCCACCGCGTCGGAGGGTTGCCGGTCAGCAAGCCAGGGCTTGACGCTGACACTCGATGCCGGTCGTGATCGTACGGAGCGACTTCGTCCTACGTCAATGGCAGGTGCCGGCAGGCAGGCGGCATCGTCCGGACGCTCCGCTCCGGCTTGACCTTGACGTGCGCGTCACCTTTTAACGTCGGTGGGCGCCGTACAAACCGTGCGGCGCTCCGGCAACCCGTCAGGAGCCCGCAGATGTCACCGTCGAACATCCCTGCCACGCATCGCGAGGTCCGTCTCGCCTCCCGTCCCCAAGGCGCCCTGGAAACCGCCCACTTCACCGTGGCGGAGGTCCCCGTCCCGGAACCCGGACCCGGACAAGTGCTGGTCCGCAACCGCCTGATGAGCGTCGCGGCGTCACTGCGCACCCTGATGGGCGAACAGGCCGGGCTGCCGATGCCGTCGTTCCAGGTCGGCGGGCCGTTGTCGGCTCCGGCCGTCGGCGAGGTGGTGACGGCTCCCGGGGGAGGGGGCCTGCGCCCCGGTGATCTGGTGTCGCACCGGGCGGGGTTCCGCGAGTACGCCGTGGTGGAGGCCGACGCGGTACAACTCGTCGACCTGACGGTTCTGCCGGACCCGGTGGCGTACCTCTCGCAGGGGCCGGCCGCCTGGATCGGCGTCGTCCGGGGAGCCGAAGTACGCGACGGAGACACGGTGTTCGTCTCCGGCGCGGCGGGCGGACTCGGCACCCTGGCCGGGCAGTTCGCCCGGCTGCGCGGGGCCGGGCGGGTCATCGGCAGCACCAGCTCACAGCCCAAGGCCGACTATCTGGTCGAGACACTGGGTTACGACGCGGTCGTGCTGCGGGGAGCCGAACCGATCGAGGAACAGCTGCGCAAAGCCGCCCCGGACGGCATCGACGCGGTCGTGGACAACGTCGGCGGGGAGCAGTTGCAGGCAGCGCTGGCCCTGGCCCGCCCCGGTGCGCGGGTGGGGCTGATCGGAGCGCTCTCCGCACAGGTGTCGGGCCAGGCCACGGCGCCCGTCGAGATCGACACCTACTCCCTGATCGTGCGGGGGATCCAGCTCCGTGGCATCAGCGGCGCGCGCCACCGGGACGCGCTGGCGGAATACCCGGAGACGTTCGGCCGTTGGCTGCGAGAGGGCTCGGTCACCGTCCCGCACACTCGCCTGTCCGGAATCGACCAGGCACCCCGCGCCCTGATCGAACTGCTCGAAGGACACCACATCGGCACGGTGGTCGTGGAGTTGTAGTCGCCGGCCACCCGACTCCTGGAGGACGGAATGCGCATCGGCGACGCGGCGGCAGCCCTGGGCGTCACCACCCGCACCCTGCGCTACTACGAACAGCGTGGCCTGGTCACGGCACGGCGTACGGCGTCGGGACAGCGGGAGTACGGCGAGGAGGACGTACGCCGACTCCACGCCGTCCGCGAGCTGTTGGACTCCGGCCTCACCATCGGTGATGTGCGTCGCCTGATCGACATCCTCGACGCGCTGCCCGACCGCCCGAAGGCGGCACAGGTACGCACGGGGCCCTACGCGGACACATGCGTCGTCCCGCAGGTGGCCATCCGGCGGCTGGCCGAACTCGACGCCCGTATCCGCGGGTTGACGGAGGTGCGCGACCGCCTCGCCGACGGGCTCGACCTACGGTTCGGCGTCCTGGTCGGCGAACTCATCGGCCTCGACGTCCCCATGAGCGATGCCCCCGCCGGTTCCTGACACCGTCGGCGCCGAAGGTCCGCACACGGAGGGCTTGCAGCGCCGTGCGGCGTCGGGGGACCGGGCGTTTACCCCGACAGGCGCCGGACACGAGACGAGCGCCTGCGCGCCGCACGCCGCGGCACCGTCCGGTGCCGACGCCAGGACCCAGGGGAGTCACGCTGAGGACATCGCCCTTCAGGCCGGTCCGCATCGCGGCTCTGCTCCCGGTCCGCACCACACTTTTCTTAGAGGACATCTACTTGGGGGTTTCTGGCCGTTCGATGGCGTTGATCGCGTGCCGAACCGATACTGACGATCCTGTACGTCATCAAGGGGAGGGACCATGGCGCAGGATCCCGTGCCGAAGCACTTGACGATCACGCTCGACTTTGACCTCCAGACCGCCAACTCCACGGTGGGTGAGGCTCAGGTCAGGGCGGCCTACAGGGTAGCCGTCGAAGCGGCCCTGGCGGCGGCCACAGGGCAGCTCCCCGAGGGAAGCATCAAGAAGATCACGGCCGAGCTGGACTGGTCGTACCGCTGGATTGGGGAGCCTGAGGTCCTCTTCACGCGGGACGAGGAGGGCTGAGACGGCGAAGAGGCCCCGGCCGCTGCGAGGCGACCGGGGCCTTTCTCCTCACGGGTAGGGGGAGCCGTCTGGATCAGTCGGCCTCTACCCCATGAGGGTCTCCAGGGAGTGGGTCACCAACCCTGCTCCCGCTTCCGCTTGAGGCTTTCCTCGCGGGAGAGGACGACCTTCAGCTTCTCGTCACTGGCGGCCGTCCAGGTGGCCGCCCACATGTAGACGGGGCCGATGACGTACGTCCCGCCCTGCATGTCGGTGACGATGCCCTCTCTGCCCGCGTCGTCGTCCCACACCTGATCACCGATTCCCACCCGAGGCCTCTCCTCGGTCATGCGACCGGCTCACAGTGCAGCTCGGCCCAGACCTGCTTGCCCCAGCGGTACATGTCCGTCCCCCAGCGGTCGGCCAGGGCGTCGATCAGGAGGAGCCCCCGGCCGCTGGTGAGGAGGTCGTCACCGGGCTTGGTCATTTCTGGCATCACGCGGGCCTTGTCGGTCACGCCGATCCGTACGAAGCGCTCACTCGGTCTGGAGACGATGACTCGGATGCTCCGCGTGTTCGTGTGCTTGACCGCGTTGGCCACCAGCTCGGTGACCAGGAGGATCCCGGAGTCCGTCAGCTCATCGAGATGCCAGGTGGCCAGCGCGATCCTGACGAGGTTGCGGGCTGCATCGGCGCTCTCCTCCAGGGCAGGGAGGGTCTCGGAGTATCCGGGGTGCCCCATAGGGCGTACGACGCTGCTCACAGGCATCAGGACCTCGGTCGGTGTAGGTCGAGCTGGGCGTCACCTCCGCGCTGTCGCTGTTAGTGCTTGCGCGCCAACGCATGGCGATGCCTGTTGACCGTAGGGAGGCGTCAGTGAACGGCTCAACGAGCTTGCGCGGACTTGCACGGATTCACCCGAGCGCGTTGATGGCAGCGGTGATGAGGGACCTCGCGGGAGCGCCGCACACCGCGATTGCGGCCAGTTCGCTGAAGGCCCGTGCGTACTCCTCGATCTCCCGTGGCTGCGTCACGGTCAGATGGGCCGACACAAGCTCCACATTCACCTGTGCTTCGTCGTACATGGTGAAGGACTCGACAGGCCACCCGACGCCGCGAGGCAGACCCAGCGGGATGATCCCCAGACTTACCGACGGCAGTGAGGCGACGGCAATGAGGTGCCCCAGTTGCCCAGCCGTGGTCTCCGCGTCACCGATGACCGTACGGAGTACCCACTCCTCGATCAGCATGGCGAAGCGGTGGTTGCCTGAATGAAGGATCCGCTGACGGTCCATCCGCACCGCCACGGCCTCGTCGATGTCGTCCGGCACGTCCCGGAGTTCGCTGACTGTGCTGAGCACCGCACGTGTGTAGGCGCTTGTCTGGAGCAGGCCGGGAATCACCCACGACTGGTAGGTACGAAAGCGGCGCGTGCGATCGAACAGGGGACGCACCGACTCCTGCGCGCGCTTGAGCCCGGCCTGTTCCATGCGGCGCCATTCGACGTACTGCCCGTCGATGCCCCGCGCGGTGGAGATGAGGTCCGGCGCCTGATCGGTCGCCCCGCAGATCAGCGTCCACGCGCGGATGTCCCCATCGGAGGGAGGCGTTCTGCCGTGCTCCAGGCGCGAGGTCTTCGACTCGTGCCAGCCGGCGCGCTTGGCCAGCTCTCTGCCGGTGAGCCCCGAGTCCTTCCGGATCTCACGGAGACGCTGGCCAAGCGCACGACGTGCTTCCTGGATGCTGGAGGACGGGGACGCCACTGTCCTTGTGCTCGCCCTCAGGCGACCTTGTAATCGCCGTGGGCGATTGCGCGCGCCCACACAGCGGCGAACGCTTCTGCACACAGCTTCACGGCCGCGCCGTCCGTACGTACTTCCTCGTCGTCGGGGGCCAGTTCTCCGTCCCCGTCGAAGTGGTGGAAGACGGCAACTTCGTCGTCGAAGAGCCAGAAGTCGTTCCCCGGCAACGCCAGATCCGATGCCCTCCGCCGGGGCAGCCAGCGGACCTCCTCGCCCGCAGCGACGTTGGCACCGGTTAGGTGGTGCTCAAACCTGACGTAGTCGCTCACGGGCTCTGACACGATGCGTGCCCGTCGTACGAGAACGCCTCGCGAGGTGACGTCCGAGATCAGGGTCAGCCACGAACCGGCCACGGCCAAGTCGTCCCGGACTCCGGCCTGCCAGGCCACGAAGCGGGGATCGGATCGCATGTACCCGTCCCGCATCTCCAGGTGCACGGCGGTGCGGGTGCAGGCGCGGAGACGATCCTCAAGAGTCGGTGCCGGTTCCGCCACTGCCGTTGACCTCCGGGAAGAACTGCATCATGCGCTTCGGGAATTCGATCACGGTCTCATGCTCGGGGATGTCCATCTGTCCGAGGCGGTCGTCGTCCAGCACCTTCCATCCCTGCAACAGGTAGTTGTCTGTCGCGTCGTCGTAATAGACGGTGGGGGACTTGCCCTCTGGGCTGTCCGGGTCCTTGCCCAGCTTGTGCAGCGTCATGATCCCCTCCACGGAGTTCGTGTGCGAACTGTCTCTACGAGCTTGCTCCAAGTCACCCGTCCAGCACACCGCCTTGCGCAAACTTGCACGGGATGAGGACCTCCGGTGAGCCCGGAAGCTGAACGCACGAAAGAGCCCCCGATCTCCATGAGGGAGATCGGGGGCTCAGTGACAGCCATACAGGTGTCCGCCAGAGGAACGAGAAGACGTCCTGAGGCTACGCCTTCGGGACGTGAAGAGCTGGTCCCAACTCGCCTTGCCCGGGGGCTAGGTGGCCGCAGGCCGCCGACTACACCGTCCTCACGCTGCGCGAGAACCTCGGCCGCGAACTGCCCGCCCGCGACGCCTCGACCGTCCGGTCGTGAACCGTGAGCGGAGCAGAACGCGTCCTCACGCTGCGCGAGAACCTCGGCCTCGAACTGCCCGCCCGCGACGCCTCGACCGTACGGTCCTGAACCGTGAGCGGAGCAGAACCCCGGTTCGCGACGCTTTCTTGAGCGATCGATCCGGATAGGTTAGTGTCGGCTCATGGCAAGGACCCGGGAATTCGACACCGAGGCAGCGGTGAGCCGCGCGATGGACCTCTTCTGGACGCGCGGCTACGAGGCCACCTCGGTACGCGACCTGACCGGCCACCTCGGCATCGGCCAGGGGTCCCTGTACGCGGCGTTCGGCGACAAGGACGGCCTGTACCGGGCCGCGCTGGAGCACTACCGCACCACGCTCGCTGCGGACGCCCTGCGGAGCCTCGACGAGGGAGCGGACGCCCGCTCCGCGATCCGCGGGATGCTCGTGGAGCGGGTCCGCATCGCGGTCGAGCACGGCGGCCGGGGCTGCCTGGCGGTCAACGCCGTCTGCGAGCGCCTGCCGGAGGACCCGGCGACCCGGCGCACGGTCCGCGACATGCAGGAGGCCGGCCGGGAGGCGCTCGTGCAGGTGCTGAGCGCGGCGGTGGAACGGGGCGAGATCTCGACAGGGCGTGACCCGCAGGCCCTGGCCGCCTTCCTCGTCACCTTCCTCAACGGGCTGCTCGTCTCCGCCAAGCTCACGCAGGACGTCCGTGCCCTCGAACCCCTCGTGGAGGTTGCCCTGTCGGTCCTCGACTGATTCCGCGTGCTCGCGGCTGCTTTCCGCATGCCCGCAATCCGTAACGAACGATCCAGAAAAGCCATTGTCCTCGACCAGGCCGGAGATTCCATGCCTCCCTCACAGACCCCGACCACGCCCGCCCTCGGCGGCGCCCGATGGAACACCTTCCCCGAGGCCGGCACCATGACGGCCCGTCAATTCCTCGCCGGTACCGAGCCGTTGCTACAAGGGGTCGTCGACGCCCTGGAGAGCGTCGACAGCGAGGTGCTGGAGGCCCAGATCCACGCGACACTCGGCCTCGGCACCCGCGAGACCTCCCTGCCGCTGCCCCTCGGCGCGGACCCCGCCCCGGCGATCCGCGAACTGGCGGCGCAGGCCGAGGCGGTGGGCCGGGAGATCGCCGCATGGGCGGCCGAAGCGCTGTGCCGCCTGCTCACCCACCGGATGCCGTTGCCCGCCGGCCCCCTGGTCGTGCGCAGCCACTGCTACGGCCACGTGCTCACCCACCCCGCGGCCGACCTGCTCATGGGCCGTCGCGGCGGGCCCGTCGCGATGCAGCTCTACAACGAGTGGCTGCATCAGATGGTCCTGTTGCGCGACGCCCTGCTGCCCTTCACCAACTGGCGGGACGTCCCGCTCCTGGTCACCCCGACCGGGCTACGGCACACCGAGCCGGCCCGCGACGCCTTCCTCACCGAACTCCTGGTCCGCCGGATCCGGCACACCGGCATCGTGGACTTCGCCCGGCACGTCGTCACCGGCACCTCGGGTCCGGATGGCTACGGGTTCGACCACGGCGGCGGCACCGTCCTGCCCGCGGTCGTCGACGGATCGCCCCTCACCGCCCCCCGGTACCTGCTGACCTGGCGCCCCGCTTCCGGTCCTGCGGCTGGTGACACGACCACGTACGTCGCCGAAGTGGCGGACTACTACGCCGCACCCCGCACGCTCGTCGATCAACTCCCGCCCGCCACCGGAACATCACGGCCGGCTACGGGCCGTATCGTCACCGGGCCGGCAGTCGACGGGACACGCACCGCTCACATCGAAGTGACCCACGACGGCACCGTCGCCCGCGTCGACCTCGGCCAGGCCCTGCGCGGTCACCGCTTCGCCCGACAAGCCCCTGCCCCAGAGGCCGCACCGGCCGGCGAAGCCCGGACCGCCGACCTGTGGGACGTGTTGCGCGCACCCGGGCTGGTGTGGACGGAGGCCGGCGAGGTCACCGTGGACGCCACCGCTCAGGACGGCCTGGTGGCGCTGGCACTGCTCGGTCGCCTCTACCCGGAGAACGTCGCCCTGCGAACCGCCGGCCGACACGCCCCTCCGGCAGCCGCCGACAGCGACCGACCGGGCCTCATCGTCGTCGACCTGCCCGACCCCGAGACCGCGAGGAATTGATGTTCGACCATCACGGAGACCCGGTCCGTACAGGGCGTGCCACCGTCAACGGAACGAGCCTGCACTACCGCACCGCCGGGTCCGGCCCGGCAGTGGTACTCCTGCACGGCGTACCCAAGACGAGCTATCACTGGCGGCACCTCGTCCCCAGGCTGACGGCCCGGTACACGGTCGTCGCGCCCGACCTCCGCGGCCTCGGCGACTCCGCCCGTCCCGCGGACGGATACGACTCCGCGACGATGAGCGACGACATCGCCGCGCTGATGAGCCACCTCGGGCACGAGTCCTACGGCGTGATGGGGGAGGACTGGGGAGCGGTGATCGGCTACCAGCTCGCCGCCCGGCACCGCGATCACGTCAACGCCCTGGTGTTCGCCGAGGCGTTGTTCCCGGGATTCGGCTTCGAGGACCACACGGCGCTCACACCGGAGAACGTCTCCGGCGGCATGCATCTGTGGCATCTGGGGTTCTACTTCCAGCCTGACGTACCCGAGATGCTGATCGCCGGGCACGAACGTGAACTCATCACCTACATGCTGAAGTTCGAACGCAGCCACCCCGACACGGCCGCCCCCGAAGCCGTCGACGAATACGTGCGCTGCTACTCGATGCCCGGTGGTATCCGCGCGATGCTGGCGATCTACCGCGCGATGCTCGTCGACGCCGAACAGAACCGGCAGGCAGCACGGAAGAGGCTGGACATCCCGGTCCTGGCGCTCGGCGGCGACGCGTTCATCGGCGACCGGAACGAGACTCAGATGCGGCTCTTCGCCCACGACGTCACCGGTCATGTCTTCAGCGCCGGCCACGACCTGGCCGAAGAGGTGCCGGAGGAGGTGGCCGAGGTGGTGCTGCCGTTCCTGGCCGGGCGTCTGTAGCGTCAGCGGCCGATCACTCCTCCCCTCGTACGGCCGGCAGGGTCTTCCCCGTGCACGCTTCCGAAGGCGACGAGTTCTGGGGCCGCCAGAGCGTGGGCCCGCAGGAGGTCGGGGGTGCGCCGGGAGACGTCACCGACGCTGTGGCCGGTAGGTCCAGACCGGTGAGGCGGGTGTGGCCGCCCACGGGGTCGAGAACCACGTCCACGCCTCGCCCGCCGGCCGCGCCGTATCCAAAACGCTTGGCGTACTCGGCCTTGTCGACGCAGCCCACGCCGCCTGCCGCCGCCTGGATCAGCACGCTGTCGCCGGGCAACAGCCGGGCCGCTCCGACAAGGACGCCGTAGGCCGTGGGCAGGACGAGTGCGGACCCGCCGGCGGTCGGCAGATCGATCTCGCCCGACGGGGTGCGCAGCGGGAACGTGAAGCGGGCCGGGGCGACCACGTACTCGGCGTAGCCACCGCCGTCGGGCAGGTCACGGCGACCGGGTCCCCGACGGCGAGTGCGCCGACGTCCTCGCCGAGCGCGGCAACATGGCCGGAGGCCTCCAAGTGCACCCCCGCGTAGGTCACCCGGAGCAGGACCTCTCCGGGGCCGGCCTGCGGGGTCGGCACCTCGATGGTGCGCAGGACCTCGGGTCCGCCGTTCTCGTCGAATCCGGTCGCACGCACCCGTGGTGGTGGGGTGAGGAACTCGGCCTGAGACGCGAGGCGTTGGGCGCCTGGCCTGACGGTTGGTCAGTGGGCGGCGGCGCAACAGGGCGCGGCTGCGACGCGTACCGGGGCGACGCTGCGGCGGCGGATCAAGGGCTGGCGCGGCATGCGGTGATGCAAGCGTGGGTGATTCGCGCACGTCAACGGCACGAGGGCTTGCCCCTCTGGAGGCCGGAGCGGCAACTCCCCGACACGCGGCGGACGTTCGACCGCCGGGGTGCCCTGCCGCGCTGACTCCAAGGCCTCGTTGACACCGTCCATTCGGCCTGCTTGCATCTCGCCATGCCGTTGTCGCAGCCGCTGACCCGCCGCCGCGCCGTGGACCTCGTCCGGGTGGCCGCCGCGCTGTGTCGGACGACCGGCTGATCGCGCACCTTTTTTGCCCCTGTGCCAACAACCGTGCCGGAAAAGCCGGTTGGGCGCCCGTCGGCACTTCTCGCGAACTTCCGTGCCGCCCCGAACTCTTCGCTCAGAGATGACGAGGACACGCTATGCCTGCACCCGAAACTCCTCCCGGTCACCGCCACGAAACCGACTACGACCGCCGCAGGCTGCGCCAGTGGCTGGCCGGTGAGGCCAGGGCCGACGGGGTCACCCGTCGGCGGTTGCTCACCCTGCTCGCCGCCACCGCCGCCGGGACCGCACTGGGTGGCACCCGGCCCGCCCGCGCCGCCGTCGCCGGGATCGTCAAGCCGCTGCCGCCCGAGTGGTTCGTCGAGCGCGGCACCAACGCCGAGACTCGCTGGGAGGCGCTGCGCGGAATCGGCCACCACACCCCCAACGAGCTGTTCTTCGTGCGCAACCACACCGCCACCCCCGTCCTGGAGGCCGACGACTGGCGGCTGCGGCTGTGGGGGAGCGGACTGCGCGGCAGCCCCGGCGAGGACCGTCCGGTCGAGTTCGGGTACGACGATCTGCGAGCGCTGCCGGCCGTCACCCGAACCGCCTTCGTGGAATGCGCCGGGAACGGCCGCTCCTACTACACGACACAGCAGGGCGAGACGGTCACCGGCACCGCATGGACCCTGGGGGCGGTCGGCGTCGCACGCTGGCGCGGGGTGCGCCTCGCCGACGTACTGCGCAGAGCCGGGCTGTCCCGGAACGCCGTGGACGTGCAGCCGCGTGGTCTCGACGCCGAGTACGTCAGCGGCGGCGAGAGCCTGGGCCATGTACGCCGCCCACTGCCTCTGGGCAAGGCGCTGGACGACGTGATCCTCGCCTACGAGATGAACGGCGAACCCCTTCCGTACGACCACGGATATCCGGTGCGCGTGCTGGTGCCGTCCTGGGTGGGGATCGCGTCGGTCAAGTGGGTCGGCGACATCGAGGTGTCCGCGCAGCCGCTCTACTCGCCCTGGAACACCACCTTCTACCGGCTGTTCGGCTCCGCCTACCCGGAGGGCGGCAGCGCGCCGATCACCCGGCAGGTCACGAAGAGCGCCTTCGAGCTGGCGAGCGGGGCCATTTTCACGGCGGGCGAGGGGCACGTGCTGCACGGTCGGTCGTGGTCGGGCGCGGGCGCCGTCGCCCGGGTCGACGTCAGCACCGACGGCGGCACGAACTGGCGGCCCGCCCGTCTGCACGACCGGCCCCGCGCCGACACCTGGACCCGGTGGTCCCTGAACTGGCAGCCCGAAGCGCCCGGTGCCACCCACCTGTTGGCCCGTGCCACCGACACGGCCGGCCGTACCCAGCCGGACGTCGCCGTGCCCAACACCCAGGGCTATCTGTTCGACGCGGTGGTGCGGCACCCGGTGAGTGTGGTGTGAGGGCGGCCATGATGGCCCCGCAGCGGTGCCCGGCCGTTCCGTTGTCCCGGCCGCCGTCTCACCCGTCGGGATGCCTGATGGACGCACCTGGGAGCGTGTGCTTTGATCCGCTCATGGAGACCACTGGCCAGGCACACACGGTGCTGCTCGACCCGTTCTGGGTGAGCCGCCGCGCCGACCAGTTCGACCAGATCTGTCGTTGACCTTCGTGTAACGACCGCGATCTCGCCTTTTCTCCACCCCGTCCGCTCTCGGCGTATCCCACCGCTCTGTCGTCAACCGACCGTCCCCGTACGGCCGTTGGCGCGCGCACCGCCGTGTCCGGGTCTGCCGCCGCCGCGCACCGAGTACGTCGGCACCACGCTCCGCGACCACCTCGGACTGCCCCGGCCGCAGGGCGGCGCTCCTGACCCCGCACCCGCACCCGCCGTAGAAGAAGGAGAACGTCATGACCACCGTCGCCCCCATCGACATCCTCAGGGCAGGGCCCCGCTTCGGCGCCGAAGTCGTCGGCGTCGATCTGACCGTGCCCGTCGACGAGACCACCGCTGAGGAGCTGCGCCAGGCCTTCCGGGAGCACAAGGTCCTCGTGTTCCGCGGCCAGCACCTGACGCCCGATCAGCAGGTGACCGCCGTCGGCATCTTCGCGCGGCCCTTCGACCACCCGACCGCCGTGAAGCACCCGGACAACCCGCTGGTCTACCCGTACAACGTGAAGCAGACCGGCAAGGCCAGTACCTGGCACATCGGCGGGTTGTGGCGCGACCCGGTGTTCGCGATCGAGTCCCTGACCTACGAGGTGGTGCCGGAGTTGGGCGGCCACACCCTGTGGGCGGACCTCCAAGCCGCGTACGACGACCTGTCACAGCCGTTCAAAGCGCTGCTGGAGTCGGTCGGCGCCCTCTACGACGGCAACGCGGAGAACTACGCGCAGGGCAGCAGGAAGAACGCTCCCGGCGAACCCGTCGAGCACCCGGTCGTCCTCACTCACCCCGTCACCGGCCGCAAGGGCCTCTTCATCAGCAGCTCGGCGAAGCAGCTCACCGGAGTCACCCCGGCGGAGAGCAAGGTGCTTCTCGACCATCTGCTCCGGCACGCCTCCTCACCGAACTACACGATCCGCTTCGGCTGGAAGCCCGGCGACTTCGTCCTCTGGGACAACCGGGCGACCTGGCACTACGCCGTCGACGACTACGGCGACGGCGAGCGCGTCTACCGCAAGGTCCTCGCCGTGGAGCCGGACGCCGGTGTCACGGAGCGGCGCGCCTGAATGCTCCCGGGAGAAGACCGCGCCGCCCGGCGCGTCCTGCTGGTGTGCATGGCCGCAGGGGCAACCACCTTGCTGGACCAGGCAGTTCTGAACATCGCCGTCCCGAGCATGCGGCACTCGCTCGGGGCCGGCGCGGCGGACATCCAGTGGATCGTGGCCGGTTACTCACTGGCCTTCGGACTGGCCCTCGTACCCGGCGGCAGTCTCGGCGACCTGCACGGCCGCAAGCGGCTCTTCATCGCCGGCATGGCCGTCTTCCTCCTGGCGGGGGTGACGGCCGCGACCGGCGGCGGTCCGGGCACCGTGATCGGCGCGCGGCTGGTGCAGGGCGCCGCGGCGGGACTCGTCAACTCCCAGGTGATCGGCACCCTTCAGGACGTCTTCCAGGGGCTCGACCGCGGCCGGGCGCTCGGGATGTACGCGGTGACGGGTGGCGTCGCCGCGGCACTCGGCCCGCCGCTCGGCGGTGTGCTGGTCGCCGGGCTCGGCCCCGAGATCGGCTGGCGGTACTGCCTTCTGCTGAGCGCACCCTGCGCGGTGGTGACCCTGACCCTCGCGGCCCGCTGGCTGCCACCGCCCCGGCGCACCGCCCGTGACTCCCGGCTGGACGTCCTGGGCCTCGCTCTGGCCTGCGGCTGCACGCTGACGCTGATGGTGCCGTTCATTCGCACACCGGACAGCGGGGGAGAGGCAGGTGCGTGGGTGGCTGGTGTGTGCGCCCTGGCCTGCGCCTTCATCGTGCACCAGCGGGTACGGGCACGGACGGGACGCGCGCCACTGGTCCATCCGGCGCTCGCCACGTCGAAGCCGTACATGCTGGGTACGGCCGTCGCCATGGCCCAGTTCGGGTCCTCGCTCGCGGCGTCCCTCGTCCTCACCGTCTTCCTCCAGGACGGACTGGGGCTCTCCGCCCTTCTCACGGCGGCGATCTCGCTCCCCTCCGCCATCGCGATGGGCGTCTCCTCGGCCCTCGCCTGGCGGCTGATGAGACGCGTCGGGCTTCGCACGGTGACCGTCGGTCTGAGCCTGGGCATCGCCGCCGCCCTGGCCGGGGCGGTGGCCGCGCTCTTCGTACCGGCCGCGGGGCTGCCGGTCGCGTTCGCCGCCACGCAGTTGCTGTCCGGCGTGGCCGGTGGGCTCGCGGTCTCACCCAACCAGACCCAGGTCCTCCAGCACGCCCCGGCGGAGGCCGCCGGAGTGGGCGGCGGCATTCTGCAGATGGCCCAGCGGATCGCGGCGGCCGTCTGCCTCAGCGCAGTCTCGGCCGTCTATCTGCACTCGGCCACCGGCTCACCGAGGACCGCGTACGCGCTAGCCTCCTGCGTCTGCGCGGGCCTGCTCGCCGTGGCCCTCGTGCTGTCGCGGCTGCGTCGGACCGCCACCACACCCCGATCTTCAACACCAGCCCCTCCGACCGCAGGAAGTCTCCGGGATGACCACCGCCACGACGACCGCAGCCCGCAAGAACGGTAAAAGCCCGGAAGAACAGGAGCCGTTGCTCGACACGGCCCCCGACCCCCGGCCGGGGCTTCGCGCGTACCTGGAGGTCAAGCGGGCCGCGCTCCTCGCCAAGCGGGAGGCCCAACGGGTCACCCCGTCACCGAGCCCAACCGGCTCGGCGCCCGCACCAAGGCCGAGGAGCGCAGCGGCGTACGCCGTATCCGCATCCGGCACCACCAGATCCTCAGCGACTCGCCCCCACGAGCGCCGCTCGTTGCGGTGAGTCCGCGCCGAACCGCTCATCATGCTCAACAACCCGAAGCTGTATACCCCGTGACCAGCGGACTCGCCCCATGGCAGGCGCAGGCAGGCGGGTTGGGCGGCGCCCACGCCCTCTTCTCGATCCTCCCCTGGTCGCGGCATTCCTCCTGCTCCAGTGTCACTGGCGGGGCGGACTCGCCACCGGCTCCGCGGAGGACTGACCGCCGTACGTCCGCATGATGCGGTGGGCGTCAACGGCCGTGCCGATGCCTCGACTTGGTGGGCGGACTTCGAAGGACGCCTTCGGCGTCAAGGACGATGCCATCGGCTCGGCCGACGGGGCGCGCCGCCCGGACTCCCGTGCCATCTGTCGTTGATGGTTCGTCAACTGGCTTCCGCCGATGCCGTATCGCCTTGGCCCGAGAGGATCGTCCGGATCCGTGGTGCCGCTTCGGTGTCGGCCGCCGGCGGTTGCGGTTCGTCTGCGGGCTCCGCCGGGATCAGCGTGTCGACGAGGCCGTCGGCCAGGGGCTCCACGGGTTCTCGTGCCTGCTCGGCACTCGACAGCTGGTAGCCGGCCTCCCGGCACCGGGCGAACGCCTCGCGCAGGGAGAGCGAGACGTGCCGGGACGGGTGCAGGTGGAGGCGGGCCGTCGGGACGGGCGGCTGACGCACCTCGTACATCAGCCGGCAGTGACCGGGGTATTCGCGGGCGAAGAGGCAGCAGGCGTGCCCCTGGGCGCGCAGTCGCTCCCGGGCGTCGGCTCCGTCGGCGGCCGTTTCCGCGTCGGCTGCGCGCATGCGTGCCGCGAGGTCCTCGTACTTGTCGGCCAATGCTGGCCAGACGAGTTCCGCCTTGTCGGAGAAGTGCAGACAGATGCTGGGGGCTGCCACGCCCACCTCGCGTGCCATGGCTCGCATGGTGAGCTTCTCCACGCCGCCCCACTCGTCGAGAAGCCGCCCCACCCGCGCGCAGGATCTCCCTCATCACTGAACTCGCGCGCTTCCCGAACCTGCGGCTCGCCACCCCGCTGGAAGAGGTCCCGATGGACTTCGCCGGCACCAACTACGGCGTCCGCAAGCTGATGGTCACCCGCCTTCCCGTGCGGTCATGTCGTCCCGAAGAGGCGGTCGTTCACCCGGCCAGTTCCTTGCTGATGCGGTCGAGCATGAACGCCGAGGAGTCGCGCGCCCGTTCCTCCCAGGCGAAGACGCAGGCGGTGGCCACGCCGTCGAAGTTCAGCTCGCGCAGGGTGCCGAAGAAGGCGTCCCAGTCGACCTCGCCCTGGTCGATGTCGAGGTGCTGGTGGATGCGGGCGGGGGTGCCGGGCGGGTTGAGGATGTAGCGCAGACCGCTGGACCCCTTGTGGTTGAAGGAGTCGGCGATGTGGACGTGCTGGAGCTTGTCGCCGGCGTAGCGCATCATCGCGGCGATGTCCGCCGTCGGGTCGGAGCCCGAGAGGTGGAAGGAGTGCGGGGCGCAGTAGAGGTAGTTCACCCAGGGCTTGTTGATGGCGCGGACGAGGTCGACGGCGGGGGTGTTCTCCTCGCAGAAGTCGTCCGGGTGTGCCTCCAGGTTGAGGGCGATGCCCTCCCGCTCGAAGACCGGCAGCAGTTCCTCCAGCGAGCGCCAGAAGGCGGCCTCGCTCTCGGCGGCGCGCTCGGGGCGGCCGTTGAACTCCGAGTTCATCAGCGGACATTCGAGCTCGGCGGTGATCTCGATCATCCGCTTCCAGTACCGTACGGCGGTCTGTCGCTCGGTCTCGTCGGGCGAGGACCACTTGTACAGCGGGAGTACGGAGGACAGCTTCACCCCGTGCGTGCGCAGGGAGTTCTTCAGCTCCGCCACGCGCTCGTCGTCCGCACGCGGGTGCAGGAAGAATGGCATGAAGTCGTCGCGGGGCGACAACTCGATGTACTCGTAGCCGAGTTCGGCGACCGTGCGCACCATGTCGTCGATGGGCAGGGCGCGGAACATGTACGGGTCGAGGGCGATCTTCACGCGGCACCTCCGTAGAAGGCGGGTCGGGGCTTGAGGTCGGTGGCGACGACGTGGCCCGACTCCAGGGCCTCGACGGTCGCGCTGGTGATGACGGTGGCCGCGTAGCCGTCCCAGGACGAGGGCCCGGTGGGCTCGTTGCCGGTGGCGATCCCGGCGATCCACTCGCGGAACTCCATGTTGAAGGCGTCCGCGAAGCGGCCCACCCAGTCGGTGAGCACCTCCGTGCTGTGCTGTCCCGCGGTGCGCACGCCGACGGCGGCCGGATCGGGCAACCGGACGAGCCCTTCCTCGCCCACCGCCTCGCACTGGATGTCGTAGCCGTACTGGCAGTTGACGAAGACCTCCAGGTCGATGCGGACGCCCTTGGCGGTCTCGAAGAGCATGATCTGCGGGTCCTTGAGGTGGGCGAACCGCCTGCTCGTGGCGCGCGGGGTGAGCACCTGGGTGGAGACGATCTCGTCGTCGAGCAGCCAGCGCAGTACGTCCACCTCGTGCACCGCCGTGTCCAGGGCGGCCATGTCGGACGTGTACGACTCCGGGACGGTCGGGTTGCGGTGCGCGCAGTGCACGATCAGCGGCTCGCCGATGCGGCCGGAGTCGATGACCTGCCTCATCTGCCGGTAGCCGGCGTCGTAGCGGCGCATGAAGCCGACCTGGACCAGGCGGCGGCCGTGCGCCGTCTCGGCCTCGATGATCCGCAGGCAGTCCTCGGCGGTCGTGGCCAGCGGCTTCTCGCAGAACACCGGCTTCCCGGCGGCTATCGCGGTCAGCACGTGCTCGGCGTGGGTCGGACCCCAGGACGTCACGAGCACGGCGTCCACGTCGTCCGCCGCGATTACGGCGGCGCCGTCGGGCAGCACCCGCGCACCGACCGGCGCCGCCGCCTCCTCGGCACGGGCGGCGTCGATGTCGGTGACCGCGGTGACGCGGGCGCCGGTGACGGTGTGGGTGAGGCGCTGGATGTGTTCCTTGCCGATCCAGCCGGCGCCGATGACTCCTACACGTACGGTCATGGTCATTCCTTATGCAGACGAGGTCAGGAGAAGCGCGCCCGGAGTTCGGCTTCGAGGGTTTCGAGGGTGCGGCCCTTGGTCTCGGGGACGTAGAGCTTGACGAAGGTGAACGAGAAGACGCCCGCCACCACGAAGAGGAAGAAGGTGTTGGAGACCCCGATGGCGGAGACCAGGGACGGGAAGACCAGCCCGATCGCGAAGTTGGTCAGCCACAGCACCACGGCCGCGACACCCATCCCGAATCCGCGCATCCGCATCGGGAAGATCTCCGACAGCATCAGCCAGGTCACCGGCGAGATCGCCCCCTGCTGGAAGGCGAGGAAGGTGACCGTCATGGCGAGCACGGCGAAGGCCCGGCCGTCACCCGAGGGCAGCAGGAGGGAGAAGACTCCGATCAGCAACAGGGCTGCTGTCGTGCCGATCTGACCGGTCATCAGCATCGGGCGGCGGTTGACGCGGCCGAGCAGCCAGATGCCGACGAAGGTGGCCAATACCGAGATGACACCGTTGGCGATGTTCGCGGTCAGGGCGCTGTCGGCGGTGAAGCCGGCGGCGGTGAGGATCTGGGTGCCGTAGTACATGATCGTGTTGACGCCGGTGATCTGCTGCACGATCGCGATGCCGAAGCCGACGAACATGAGCTTGCGCAGCCACGGCGTGGACTTCATGTCCTGCCAGCCGCCGAGCTTCGCCTGGTCCTCCTTGACGGCGAGCGCGGAGACCTCGGCGAGTTCGGCCTCGGCCCGCTGTTGGGACCGGACCTGCTTGAGCACTTCGAGGGCTTCGCCGAAGCGGGTCTTGGAGGCCAGCCAGCGTGGGCTCTCCGGCATGACCAGCATGCCGAACCAGAGCACGACGGCCGGGATCGTGGCGAGCACGAGCATGTAGCGCCACACCCCGCCGGACTCACCGCCCACCCGCGCGATGACCGCGTTGGAGGTGAAGGCCAGCAACTGACCGCTGACAATCATGAGTTCATTGCGGGTGACCAGTGCGCCGCGCCGCTCTGCGGGCGAGATCTCGGCCAGATAGACCGGCACGGTCACCGAGGCGCCGCCGACCGCGAGGCCGAGCACGAAGCGGGCCACCACCATGACGGCGGTGTTCGGCGCGAGCGTACAGCCGAGTGCGCCGACGAAGAACACCACCGCGAGGACGAGGATCGTGCGGCGCCGTCCGCGCGCGTCCGAGAACCGTCCGCCGGAGACCGCGCCTACCGCCGCGCCGAGCAGCAGCGAGCTGGTGACCATGCCCTCGGTGAAGGGGGTCAGGCCCAGGTCGTCGGTCATGTAGGGCAGGGCGCCGTTGATGACGCCGGTGTCGTAGCCGAAGAGGAGTCCGCCGAAGGTGGCGATGACGGTGATGAGCCGCAGCCGGCGGGAGACCGTGCGCGGGGTGGCTTCGGCGGGTGCGGTGGTGGTGACCTGTGTCGCGTCGTCCCTGACGTCCATGGCGGCCCCCCTACCGGTCGAGGTTCGGGCGCCGGGTGCCCGTCAGTCCGCAACCGGCCAGGTGCTCACGGGTGTCGACCGCGATGGGCAGCGGCACCTCGGGAGCGCACGGGTACAGGTCCTGCTCGACGATGACGAACAACTCGGCGTCCAGGCGGGCGAGTTCGGCCACCACGTCGGCCGGGTTCGGCACACCGGCCGGCGGCGACACGCACACCCCGCGCTTGACCGCTTCGCCGAACGAGAGGTCCTCCGCGGCGACTTGGGCCAGCACCTCGGGATCCATCTGCTTGATGTGGACGTAGCCCACGCGCTCGCCGAAGCGGCGGATCAGGTCGAGGTTGTCGCCGCCGCCGTAGGCCACGTGCCCGGTGTCCAGGCAGAGGTTGGTGTAGCGGGAGTCCGACTCGTTGAGCAGCCGTTCGATCTCCGGCTGGGTCTGGATGTGGCTGTCCGCGTGTGGATGGAGGACGAGCCGTACGTCGTACTCGTCGAGCAGCAGCCTGCCGAGCCGGTCCGCGGATCGGCCGAAGCCCGCCCATTGCTCGGCGGTCAGCTCGGGCGACTCGGTGAACGCGCCGGTCTTCTCGTCCCGGTACATGGGCGGGATGAGGACGAGGTGGTGCGCGCCGGCGGCCGCGGTCAGCGCGGCGACCTGCCGGACATGGGCGAGCATCTCGTCCCACGCCTCCGGGCGGTGCAGGGCGCCGAAGGCGGTGCCGCCGGAGACCTGGAGCCCACGGGCGTCCAGCTCCTCCTTCAGCCGCTGCGGGGCGGTGGGGAGGTAGCCGTACGGGCCGAGCTCAAGCCACTGGTAGCCGGCCGTGGCCAGCTCATCGAGGAAGCGGGTGTACGGCACCTGGTGCTCGTCCTCGGGGAACCAGATGCCCCAGGAGTCGGGGGCGGAGCCCAGGCAGAGGTTGCCGGCGATGGTGCGGAGCGGGCCTGGCGCCGTTGCCATGACATGTCCCTTCACCCGAGATCGGGAGTTTCGCGGTGTGTGCTGTCGCGCTCTACTAGCGCGCTCTAGTACGAGTACGATGACCCTGGTCCAAATGTCATGTCAATAGCCTGTCGCCGGGAGATTTCGAGATCGCTGGCTAAGGTGGGCCACGTCGAAGGGTGGGTTCACAGGTGGATGCATCGGGCAAGCAGCGGCCCACGATGGCGGATGTCGCCGAGAAGGCCGGTGTCTCCAGGGCGCTCGTCTCGATCATCTTCCGCAACCAGCCGGGGGCCAGCGAGGAGACCCGGCAACGGGTCCTGCGGGTCGCCGACGAGATCGGCTACCGCCCCGACAGTGCGGCCAGGCTGCTCGCCCGTGGTCACAGCCGCACGCTCGGCGTGATGTTCGCCGTGCAGCAGCCCTTCCACACGGATCTCATCGAGGGCATCTACCCCGAGGCCGAACGCCTCGGCTACGAGGTTCTGCTGTCCGGCGCCACGCAGAGCCGCAGCGAGGAGAAGGCCGTGGAGGCGCTGCTCAGTCACCGCTGCGAGGCGTTGATCCTGCTCGGCTCGTTCGCGGAACCCTCCTTCCTCGACGAACTCGGGCGCCGTACGGTCGCCGTCTCGGTCAGCCGCCGGGTTCCGCACGCCCATGTCGACTTCGTGCACACGGCCGAGGGCAAGGGTGTTCGGCAGGCCATGGACCACCTCGTCGAGTCGGGGCACCGCCGGATCGTGCACATCGACGGTGGCAGCGGCCCCGGCTCGGTCGAGCGGCGCCGGGCCTATCGGGCGGCGATGCGCCGCCACGGGCTGGAGTCCGAGGTGCGGGTCGTCCCCGGTGATCACACCGAGCGGTCGGGCATCGAGACCGGCCGCACCCTCCTCGCGGAACGGGACCGAGGACAGGCCCTGCCGACCGCGGTCCTCGCGGGCAACGACCGTTGTGCGATGGGCCTGTTGATGACCCTGACCAGGGCGGGCGTCGAGGTGCCGCGCGATCTGTCCGTCGTCGGCTACGACGACAGCCATCTCTCCCACCTGATGCCGATCGGCCTGACGACCGTGCGTCAGGACGCGGGGCTCATGGCGGAGTACGCGGTGCGCTTCGCGGTGGAGCGGCTGGAGAAGCCCGAACTGGAGCCCCGGGAGGCGGTGTTGGACCCGAAGCTGGTGGTCCGGGGGAGTAGCGGGCCGGCCCCGGAATCGCCGGCCTGAGAGAGGGGTGTACGGTTCCGGGGCGAGCGGGGGGAAGGGGTTACCGCGTCCCGTCCGCGGCGAACTTGGCTACGGCCTCCACGTTGTCCTTGGTGATGAAGGCCGGCCCGGTCAGCACCGGCGCGGTGCCCCCGCCGCTGAAGTTGCCGTTGGTCTTGTAGAGCCACAGTGAGTCGACCGCCAAGTAGCCCTGGAGATACGGCTGTTGGTCGACCGCGAACTCCACGGACCCGTTCTGGACGGCCTTCACCAGCTGCTGGTTGAGGTCGAAGGTCGCGACCTTGGCCTTGCTGCCGGAGTCGGACAGCGACTGGATCGCCGTCAGCGCGATCGGGGCGCCCAGGGTGACGACCTGGTCGATCGAGGTGTCCTGGCTGAGTTTCGCGGTGATCGTCGACTTCACGGACGGCATGTCGGTGCCGTTGACGTAGAGGATGTCGGTCTTGCCGCTGAAGCCCTTCTTCAAGCCGGCGCAGCGGGCTTCCAGGGCGACCTGGCCCTGTTCCTGGACGACGCAGAGGGCGTGCTTGGCGCCGAGTTGGTTCAGGCGCCGGCCGAAGGCCTGGCCGGCGATGTTCTCGTCCTGGCCGAAGTACTCCAGCATGCCGAGCTTCTTCCAGTCGCTCACACCGGAGTTGAAGCCGACCACGGGGATGCCGGCCGACTTCGCCTTGGCCACCACGTCCTTCATGGCGTCCGGCTTGGCCGCGGTGAGCGCGATGCCGTCGACCTTCTGGTCGATCGCGTTCTGCACGAGGTTGGCCTGGTTGGCGGCGCTGGGGTCGCTGGAGTAGACGAGCCTGACGTTGTCCTTGGCGGCGGCGGCCTGGGCGCCCTTGCGGACCAGGTCCCAGAACGTGTCGCCGGGGGCGGCGTGGGTGACCATCGCCACGGTCATCCGAGGGGTGGTGGTGGCCTTGCCCGCGGACGCGGCGCCCCCTTCTTCCGTGGACTTCTTGCCGCCGGAGCTGCTGGAGCAGCCCGCGGCGAACAGGGCGCCGACCAGGACGGTGGCGGTCAGGGTGGCGGCTCTGCGGTGTCCGTGCATGTCCCTTGCACCTCACTGTGCTTGTTGGGGTTCGTGCGCGCTGGAGCGCGAATGGGAGGGGGGTGATTCAGGGGGTGATCGGAGGAGCGGCGTAGGGGGGCTCCTGAAGGTGGTGAAGACGCTTTCGCGCCAGGCGAGTCGGGCTGGTGGCCGACAAGTTGTCTTGCGTGGGTGAGGCTGCATGCAGGGGCAGCGGTCATGGGTGCGACTGCTTGCGACTGCTCGTGATGCGAGCTACTAGAGCGCGTCATTAGCGCGCTCTAGTAGCTCGTAACTATGGAACCGGCCGTGGATGATGTCAATCGGTTTGTCAGGACGTTTCGACAACCGCATCCATCTGTGAGGCCGAAATTTCAGACGGATTTGGCCAGGGTGTCGTCTGATGCCGCGAACTACCCGTCATGGGTTCTTACGAGGATCTCCTCCCGCAGTCGCCGTCCGTAGTGGTCGCGACGGTGGCGTGCCGTACGGGCGCCGACGCGTTCCTGGTGAGATGCGCCAGAAGTCCTGAAGGTTGGTTACTGCCCTTTTGGCATCTCGCATCCGGGGCCTTCTGCTGTGGAGATCACACTGTCCGAGGCCGAGCGTGCTGACGGTATGTCAAACGCTGCTGGGGCGCGGGTCGTTGGTGTTCAGGCCAGGACGGTGGGCAAGTGGCGGCGGGCGTTCGCCGAGGAGCGGATGGCCGGGCTTGAGGACGCCGGCTGGCTCGGCCGGCCGAAGGCCGACCCGGTCCTGGACGATGCCGAGCGCAGGCAGCTGACGCAGTGGGCGCGGCAGGCGAAGACCGCCCAGTTCCTCGCGTTACGGGCGAAGATCGTGCTGCGCTGCGCGGAGGGTGGGACGAACCAGCAGGCCGCGGCCGACGTCGGTATCGACAGGTCGACCGTGGACCGGTGGCGGGCCCGGTTCATCGCCAAACGCCTTGACGGCCCGCACGACGAGCCCCGCTCGGGCCGGGGCGGGACACGCACTGGTCACGGGCTTCGATGGCCCAGCGTACCGGCCTGTCGCAGTCGGCCATCGGCCGGATCTGGAAGCGGTTCGACCTCAAGCCGCACCTGCCGGACTCCTTCAAGCTGTCCACCGATCTGCAGTTCGTCGCCAAGGGCGTCGACGTGGTGGGCCTGTGCCACCACCCGCCCGAGAAAGCGGTCGTGCTCCGCGTGGACGAGAAATCCCGGATCCAGGCGCTGGACCTTCACCTGGACCAAGACCGCCGACGGGATCCTCAGCACCCTCGCCGACCAACTCACCAAAGTCGGAACCGACAGCCAGAAAACCGAGCAGAACCAACCTTCAGGATTTCTGACGGATCACACCGGTGCCGGGCAGGCGGTTGCTGCGGATCATCCGCAGAGGCGCTGGGTCGGTGGTGATCTGGTGGCGGGCTCCGATGGTGTTGTCACGCCAGCCCTGTGACCAGCGGCTTCAAGATGGCGGCTCTCCAATGAGCCCCGAGTGAGGCGGTGAGCAAGGCGAGCGCCAGTGCCGTCCGGCCGCGGCCGGACGGCTGTTCGGGATCCGGCCGAGGCCGTGCACGCGTCCCTCTTGCCGAAGCACTCCCAGGTGCTGCATACAGTCCGGACGTCTCGCCCGGCCCCTGACTTACAGCTCCGAGGCTTCCGCGCCTGCCTGCGCCGACGCGGCATCGGGCACACCATCCCGAAAAGACCGTTCAGCAGCGACACCGGCACAACCGCGGCCGCCGCGGAGCGTGACTACCGGCGTTCGACTGCTGGGTCTACCGCCAACGCAACATTGTTGAGCGCTGCTTCAACCGGCTCAAGGGGTTCCGCGGCATCGCGGCCCGATACGACAAGACCGCGCCCTGCCACGCAGCGGCGGTCACACTCGCGTCATTCCTGCTCTGGGCAAGATGCGTTCGAAGACGGTCACGAGTTACCCGGGAGTGAGGAACGGCGCGGCCGGACACCATACGGATGTCCGGCCGCGCCGCCCCGCGCCGGGTCAGCTCGTCGCGTGCACCGCGGCACGGATCAGGTCGGCGACCTCCTTGGGCCGGGAGACCGCCACGGCGTGCGAGGCGCCTTCGAGTTCGACGACGGTGGCCCCGGCCCGCTTCGCGCCGAAGCGTTCGACCTCGGGGTTGATCGCCTCGTCCGCCCCGGCGACGAGCGCCCAGGCCGGCTTCGTCTTCCACGCGGCCGCGGCGGCGGTCTCCTCGAACGCCGCGGCGGCCAGGGGGCGTTGGGCCGCCGCGAGGACCTTGGTGACGTCCGCGGGCACGTCGGCGGCGAACACCGACGGGAAGGCGTCCTCCGCGATGGTGACCTCGACGCCCGGCTCGCCGCCCGGTACCGGGTACGTCCACTGCTTGAGGTTGCTGACGAGCGACGAGAGCGGGAAGCGACCCTGCAACTCGCCGAGGCTCTCGCCTTCTTCGAGGGCGTAGGCCGCCACGTAGACCAGACCGACCACGTTCTCCGTGGTGCCGGCGACGGTGATCAGCGCACCGCCGTAGGAGTGGCCGACGAGGACGACCGGGCCGTCGATCTGGGACGCCACTGACGCGATGTACGCGGCGTCCGACGCCAGGCCACGCAGCGGGTTGGACGGCGCGAGCGTGGCGATGCCGTGGCTCTGCAGCTCCGCGATGACACCGGACCAGCTGCCGGCGTCCGCGAAGGCGCCGTGCACGAGGAGGACGGTGGGGGTAGTGGGCACGGGGGGCTCTCTTTCTGGGTGTCTCAGCGACTGTGGAGCGCGGTGCGGAGGGTGTCGAGGGCCAGTGTGATGGCGGCCTCGGCGGCGTGGGTCTCGCGCAGGGCGTTGAGCATCACGAAGTCGTGGATGATCCCCTGGAAGCGGACGGCGGTGACGGGGACTTGGGCCTGGCGGAGCTTGTTGGCGTAGGCCTCGCCCTCGTCGCGCAGCACGTCGGCCTCGCCGGTGATGACGAGGGCCGGGGGCAGGCCGGTGAGCTGCTCGGTCGTGGCGCGCAGTGGGGACGCGGTGATCTGGGCGCGCTCGGCCTCGTCGGTCGTGTACTGGTCCCAGAACCACTGCATGCCGTCGCGGCGCAGGAAGTAGCCGGTGGCGAACTGGTGGTAGGAGCCGGTGTCGAAGGCGGCGTCGGTGACCGGGTAGAACAGCACCTGCTGGAGGAGCGGGACGTCGCCGCGCTCCTTGGCCATCAGGGTCAGCGCGGCGGTCATGTTGCCGCCCACGGAGTCGCCGGCCACGGCGATGCGGGTGGGGTCGAGGTCCTTGGTAGCGCCCTCCTGGACGACCCACTGGGCGACGGCGTAGTTCTGTTCGATGGCGACCGGGTAGCGGGCCTCGGGGGAGAGGTCGTACTCGGGGAAGACCACGGCGGCGTTCGCGCCCGCGGCGAGTTCGCGCACGAGCCGGTCGTGGGTGTGGGCGTTGCCGAACACCCAGCCCGCGCCGTGGATGTAGATGATCACCGGCAGGGGTCCGGAGGCACCCGTGGGCTTCACGATCCGGGCCCGGACGCTGCCGGTCGGGCCGCCGGAGACGGTGATCCATTCCTCGTCGACGGCGGGCTTGGCGATCTCCCCGGACTGCACCTCGTCGACGGCCTTGCGGCCCTCCGCGGGCGTCAGGTCGAACAGGTAGGGCGGGTTGGCGGTCGCCTCCGCGAAGGCGGCTGCCGCCGGTTCCAGCACCGGCTGGACCGGTTCGACGGCGTCGGACATGTGCTCCTCCTCGGTTTCGGATGAGATCTGCGGGGACCTCGGTCAGGACGTTAGAGCCGCGGGACCGGTGGACATTGCGCGTCAGCGCACCGGAGCCGGCCCGGCAGTGCACAGGAACTGACCCGGCAGTGCGCCTGGAGGGGGACGCCGTGCGCTGTCGGACGCGAACTGCCGCGGAATTCACGGCTGTTCCCTCCACAGGAGGCTGTCGAAGGCTCGTCAGCCGTCCGGCCGCTGCCCGCGGTACTGAGCCGGGGACATGCCGTACGCCGTGCGGAAGGCATGGCTGAAGTGGGCGGGGCTGACGAAACCCCACCGGGCGGCCACAGCGGCGATGGTCCGGTCGGCCGCTGTGGGACGGGCGAGTTCGGCTCTGCACGATTCGAGCCGGCGCCGGCGTATCCATCCGCCGACCGTGGTGTCGTGTTCGTGGAAGAGCTTGTGCAGGTAGCGCAAGGAGACGCCGTGAGTGTCGGCGAGGGCTTGGGGGGAGAGTTCGGGCTCGCCGAGGCGGGTCTCGATGGTGGCCTTGACGCGGTCGAACAGTGTGGCCCCCTGCGCACCGGCCGGGGCCGTGGTGGCCAGCCGGTCCGCGGCCAAGGTGGAGAGGAGGTCGGCGACGGCGCGGGCGAGCTCCTCGCGGGCGGCAGGTGCGCACGCGCCGATCTCCTGGGCCAGGCCGGACACGAGCGGGAGCAGGAACGCGGCCGGTCCCTCGGGCGTATCGCCGATGACCTTCGCGGTGACCCGGCGTATCTCCGCCTCGTCCAGCCTCAGCAGCGGGCGCGGAACCATCAGGACCCGCGCCCGCTGGTGCTCCGGCAGGACGAGGCTGAACGGTCGGCTCGCGTCGTGGAAGGCCAGGACGCCAGGGTGAAGGTCCGCGGAGCGGCCGTCCTGGAACAGCCGGGCCGGGCCGTCGAGTTGCATGCGGGCGAACACGTGGTCGTGGCCGTCGGCCGCCGCGCTCCGCACAGTCCGGACGACCCTCACGGCGTCGGAGTGCTCGGTCGCGACCCGGAGCGTGCCCAGTCGCAGCACCTGGAGGGAGCCCCGCCAGGACTCCGGGTCCGAACGAGCGACCACGTCGAGATCGCCGTAGGCCATCGACAGAGCCTGCTGGTACGACGCCGGCTCGTCCAGGGCGGTCAGGTGGCCCGGCACCTGTCCTCCTCCACGATGCGCCGGGCCCGTTTGTCCCGCAGCCAGTCGGTCGGGGAGGCGCCGTGCTCCCGGCGGAAAGCCCGTCCGAAGTGCGCGGTGCCGCTGAATCCCCAGCGCCGGGCGACGCTGCCCACGCTTGTGGCGCCGGTCAGTTCCCTGCGGCATTCCTGGAGCCGGAGCCGTTGAATCCAGCGGCCGACCGTCGTGCCCTCCTGCTCGAACAGCCGGTGCAGATACCGCGCCGAGATGCCATGGGATCGGGCGATGACCGCGGGTGTGAGGCCCGGTTCCGCCAGGTGCCAGCGGATGAACCTCTGGATGCGCAGCAGGAGGACCCGGTCGGCGCCGGGCAGGTCGGCCGGCTCCTCGCCCAGTTGGTGCGCCGCGGTTGCCGCCAGCAGGCCCACGGCGCTCTCGGCCAGCCGCTCGGCGACCGGCCCGGAGTAGGACTCGGACGTGTCCGCGAGACGCGACATGAAGGGTGAGAGCAGGGCGGCGAGCCCGCCCACCGGACACAGGGCCCGCGCCGTGATCCGTCCCAGGGCAGCATCCGGCTGGCCGAGGAGACACCGCGGTACGGCGAAGATCTTCAGCTGGAACCGCCGTGGAAACCGCGTGCGGAACGGGCGGACGGTCTCGAAGAACGCGACGTCACCGGGGTGGAGTTCCGTGTACCGGCCGTCCTGTTCGACCTGGGCCGTGCCGGTGCCCTGTACGGCGACGAGCACCTGCCCGCCGTCGCCGCGGGCGACGAAGCGCGGGGTCCGGTGGACCTCTCCGGGATCGCAGTCGACCGTGGTGATCTGGAGTTCGCCGAGCCGGTCCGTACGCATCGTGGCGTCGTACGTCCCGCTCTCCGTGGCGATGTCCATCCCCACCAGCGTGGCGAGCACGGCGTCATGCCAGAACTCCAGACTTTCGCCGATCGGTACGGAACTCGTGGAGAACACCCGGCCTGGTCGCCTCGGAGTGGCGTCGTTTCCTGTGAAGGAATCGCAGAGGGCTGACATACCCGCCAGCGTGCCGTCGGCCAGGGGGCGGACGCATCAGTCGCTCGACTGGTCCTCGCCATGCAGCAGGCCGCGCAGAAAGGCGACGCCCTGCCGCACGGCCGCCCGCGTCGGCGGACTGTCACGCAAGGCGGCCAGCGAGACGAAGTCGTGGACCGTGCCCAGGAACCGGGTCGACGTCACCGCGACCCCGGCCAGGCGCAGCCGGTCCGCGTACTGCTCGCCCTCGTCCCGTGTCACATCGGCCTCCGCCGTGATCAGCAGGGCTGTCGGCAGCTCCGCCAGCTCCGCCGGGCCGGCCCGCAACGGGGACGCGGTCGGCTCGGCCAGGTCCCGGGGATCGTCGCTGTAGTGCCGCCAGTAGCCGCGCAGAGCCTCCCGGGTGAGCAGATAACCCTCGGCGAACTGCCGCTGGGAGGCGCTGGCGCAGCGTGCGTCGGTGATCGGGTAGTACAGCAGCTGGGCATGGATCCTCGGGCCGCCGCGCGACTTCGCCAGCATGGTGAGCGCGATGGCCAGGGTGGCGCCGGCGCAGTCCCCGGCCACCGCCAGCCGACTGGTGTCCGCCTCCAGTTCGGCCGCGTGGCCGAGGGCCCAGACCATGAGGGCGTAGCACTCCTCGACGGCCACGGGATAGCGGGCCTCGGGGGCGCGGCTGTACTCGGGTACCAGGGCGACCACTCCCGCGCCGAGCACGAGCTCGCTGATGAGCCGGGCGTGGGTCTGCGCGTCTCCCAGCATCCAGCGGCCGCCGTGAACGTAGAACAGGACGGGAAGCGGCTCCCGTACTCCGCGCGGCCGGAAGATCCAGAAGCCCGTCAGCCCGGACGGGCCAACGGGTGATACCTGGAAGGACGCGTCCACCGCGAAGTCCTCGACCCGGTGGATCTGGGACTCCGCCAGGGCCTGCCGGCCGGCGGCCGGCGACAGCTCGTGCAGAAAGGGCGGCGCCGAGGACGCCTCGACCAGGCGCTGCACCAACGGATCGAGCGTCAGGGAAGAGGGGGGCCGCCTGTCCGGTTTCATACGATAGCCGTCTCTCGCCCCGTCACTTCTTGCACGCGAGGAGATCGCGCAGCTGGTGGCGGCTGCTGATGCCGAGTTTGGGATAGACGTTGTAGAGGTGCGAGCCCACGGTACGCGGCGACAGGAACAGTTGTTCGCCGATCTCGCGGTTGGACAGGCCGTCCGCGGCCAGCCGTACGATCTGCCGTTGCTGGGCGGTCAGTTCGACCAGCGGTTCCGTTGAGGTGGGAGCCTCGGCCACCCCGCTCGCGCGCAGCTCGCCGCGGGCCGACTCGGCGAGGTGCCGGGCGCCGAGCCGGGTGGCCGCTTCCAGTACGACGGTCAGCTGGGCGCGGGCCTCCAGCGGCCTCCTGCGTCTACGCAGCCAGATCGCGTAGTCCAGGCGGGCCCGGCCCCGCTCCAGGGGCCAGCGGGCAGCCTCCGGATTGACCACGGCCAGCTGGAAGTGGTGCTCGGGGTCCGCGTTCTCGTCGACCAGGGCCGCCGCGTGGTGCATGAGCAGTGTCATCCGGGTCGTCGGCCGGGCACCCTGGCTCCGCCGGACCCGCGTGAGGACGTGCGCCGCCTCCCGCCGCCGGCCCGTGCGATGGGCGGCTGCGGACAGTTCGGCGATGCAGCGGGGCGAGAGGAAGGGGTCGAGAGGATCGCCGTCGTCGGCGAACAGCGTCCGCAGGTGCCGGAAGGCGCCGTCCCCGTCCCCGAGGACCATGGCCGTCAGACCGCGGGCCCGGAGCATCCGCGCGTGCGTGGCACGGTTCTCGTCCAGGCTGACGGAGAGCCGGTCCGGGCCGGTGAACCGAGCGCCCGGCACGCTCTCGCCGCGCAGCGCGCGCAGGGTCGTACCCAGGGCTTCGAGATCCATCTCGACGCGGGTCCACCGATGGACGGCGGCGTACGAGAGCCCCTCCTCGATCAGGGACTCGGCCTCGTCCCAGCGTCCGAGACCCAGGAGCGTGTCCACCTGGGCCGCGACGGTCCAGGCGAGCGGGCCCAGGGCACCTTGCGCGCGCAAGAGCTCGCCCGCCTGGCGGAACTGCTCCGCGCACAGGTCCGACTCGTCGGTGTGATGGGCGAGCGAGGCCGTCGTGAGCAGTCGGGCCGACGGGCTCAGACCGGTCGTGGCCGAGGCGAGGACCGTCAGGGAGGTGAGCACGTCGGTGTGCGGCCCGCCGTCCGCGGACGGCGGGCCGAGAAAGGAACCCAACTGCCACCAGTGCTGGGGGAGTCCGGACTGGCGGGCGATGCCCGTCGCGACGGTCGCCAGGGCGAGGGCCTCTTCGGCATCGTTCTCAGGCGTGCGCCGCGCCGCCTCCAGCAGGAGATCGAACGCCTCTCGCTGGAACGACAGCAACGACAACGCCCCCGCCATGGCGCAGGTGGCGGCGGCCGTCGGTTCCCGGTCCCCGTTCACCCGGCCCAGTGCCGCGTACAGGTCGCGCACCCAGACCGGATCTCCGAGAGCGCTCGCGGCGGTGAGCGCAGCAGCGAGATGGCGGGCGCGGTCGTGGTCGCGGGGGCTGAGGAGCGCGGCCTGCTCCAGCGCGTGGGCCGCACTGAAGCGGTCACCCCGCTCGGAAGCGCCTTCCAGGGCCGCGGCCACGGACTCGTCCGGACCCACGGCGGCCGTGGCCAGGTGCGAGGGGCCATGGGCGGATACGGCCGCCAGATCCCGGTGGGCCCGCCGGCGCAGCTGCGCGGGCTGCCGGTGGTAGGCGGCCACGCGCGTCAGCGGGTTGCCGAAGGTCACTCGCCCCTCGGCGACGGTGATCAGTCCGGCCGCCTCCGCCGGAGCCCACACCCTCAAGTCGTCGGAGCCCAACGCGGCCATGACGGTGCCCAGTTCCTCCCGCGGCCCGCCGGCCGCCGCGTACAGCAGGGCGTGCCGTGTCTCTTCCGGAAGCACGTCCAGCCGCGCCGCGAACATCTGCTGGATACCCAGGGTCCCCGCCTCGGCACGACTGAGCTCGATGATCGCCAGCGGATTGCCCTCCGCCTGCCGCAGCAGCTCCAGCCTGGCCCGGCCGGTGGGCGCACCGGGCTGCGCGTCCAGCAGCCGGGCCGCCGCCCGCGGGGACAGGGGACCGAGACACAGTACGGCGAGGTCCGAGGGGACGCCTGGAGGGGGAGCCGCGCCGTGTGCCGAGAAGAGCACGATGACGGACGCGTCGGTGAGTCGTCGTGCCACGAAGGACAGGACGGCCAGGGAGGCGCGGTCGCAGTCCTGGAGGTCGTCGACGCTCAGCAGGACCGGACCCGTCCGCGCGAGCTGGGCCAACAGGGTCAGGACCGCGGTGGGCAGGGCCATGCCCTCCGGCGGCACGTTGTCCACCGGCGCGAAGAGAGCGCGCAGTGCCCGCTGCTGGCGAGCCGGCAGAGCGTCAAGCTCGTCCCGCACGGGCAGGAGAAGCTGGTGCAGACAGGCGTACGGCTGCTGCGCCTCCGACGAGCAGGCACGCGCCGACAGGACGCGGGCCCTCCGCTTCTGGGCCTGCTCGCCGGCGATCCGGAGCAGCCGGGTCTTGCCGGTGCCGGCGTCCCCCAGCACCAGCAGGGACCGCGGACCGTCCACGCCCCACAGGATCCGGTCGACGTCCGCTTCTCCACCCACTGCCGTACTCCCGATCACTGTGCACCCCCGGAGACCGGATGCTGTCAGGGGTGCGACGAGCAGCGCTTCTGTCATGTGACCAGTCATGCGCGGCCGGCCTGGCAGGATGGGACGTGAGCGGTGGGGAGATACAGAACTTGATGGACGTCGGTGACTTCGGTGCCGAGCGGGAACACGGCCCGGCGATCCTCGGCAGGGATCGTGAGATGTCACGGATCACGCGGCTGGTCGAAGCGGTCGACGGCGACGGCCCCAAGGTGCTGGTGCTGACCGGCGAGCCGGGGGCGGGAAAGAGCACCCTGGTCGACCGGGCCGCCACGCAGGCCGCCGACCGCGGCCGACGCGTGCTGCGGGTACGGGGCTGCGAGGGCGAGCAGGACCTCGGCTTCGCCGGGGTGCATCAGCTGCTGCGTCCCGTGCTCAGCGGCGTCGACCGGCTTCCCGTGCGCCAGCGCGACGCCCTGCGCCACGCGTTCGGCATCGACCAGGCCGACGCGTCACCGGCCCCCGAACCTCTGTTGATCAGAACCGCGGTGCTGACGCTGCTCTCGGACACGGCGGCGGAGCGTCCGCTGCTGATCGCCGTCGACGACGCACAGTGGCTGGACGTCGGCTCGCTGGACGTACTCGCCTTCGTCGCCCGGCGGCTCGACGGGGAACCCGCCGTCCTCCTGCTCGCGGCACGCGACGAAGCGGTGCCCGTGCGCTTCGACCGTGACTTCCCGCATCTGACGGCCGGTCCGCTGGACCGGGCATCGGCCGGGCTCCTGCTGGACCGGCAGCCGCAGCCGCCACGGGGCCGGGTCCGGGCACAGATCCTCGATCAGGCGTCCGGGAACCCACTCGCCCTCATCGAACTCGCGCGGGCCTTCACCAGGAATCCGGACGCCGGCGACCTCGACCCGTTCGGTTCGCTCCCGCTCACCGCCCGCCTTGAGCACCTGTTCGCCGCCGACCTGCCCACGCTGCCACCCGCGACCCGACGCGCCCTGCTCCTGGTGGCGGCCGCGGGCACCGCACAGCTCTCGGACGTCCCGGACGCGGGCGGACCAGAAGTCTGGGAACCCGCCGAGCAGGCGGGCCTGGTGCGCGTCGACGCCGGCGGGGCAAGACTCCGCCACCCCCTGGTCCGCTCCGCCGTGTATCAGGCCGCCTCCTTCGCCGAACGCCGCGAGGCCCATCTCGCCCTCGCCACCGCCCTCGCGCACGAACCCGAACGCCGTGCCTGGCACCTCGCCGCGGCAGCGCTCGGCCCGGACGAAGACGTCGCCCGCGCCCTGGCCGAGAGCGCGGAACGCCTCCAGCACCGCGGCGGCCACGCGGCCGCGGCAACCGCCCTCGAACGCGCCGCCGACCTCACCCCCGATCCGCAGGAGCGCGCCCGCCGCCTCCTCGCCGCGGCCACGTCGGCCATGTACGCGGGGCACCCGCAATGGGTGGGGGAGATCGCGGGTCGCGTCGACGGCCTCACGGACGACCCCCCAGCTCCTCGCCGAAGCCTCCCTGCGGGCCGGCTGGTCCCTGGCTGTCACCCTGCGGCACGACGACTCCCTGGCCTTCCTGCTCCCCGTCGCCGAATCCATGGCGGCCCCTGCGCCGGCCCTGGCCCTGAGCGCCCTGAGCACCGCGGCCACCCCGGCGTACAACTCGGGCGACCCCCGCTACCGGCACGACATCCAGCGGATCAACGGACTCATCGCGCGGCAGCCGGACGAGACCGACCGCGTCTGGCCGCAGGCGGCCGGCCGACCGTTCACGGACCGGCAGCAGACCCTGAAAAGCCTGCACCACGCCGTCGACACCCTGCCGGACGGCTCCCTGACCGGCTTGGTCTCACTCGGCGGTGCGGCCTGGATCCTGGACGAGACCGACGAGGCCGTACGCCTGCTCGACCAGGCCATGAACCAACTGCGCCGGGCCGCCACGGCCGGCGCCAACTGCACCGTCGCGCAGGCCCTGGCCCTGGCGCACTTCGAGAGCGGAGCCTGGAGCGCGGCGCAGGCCGCCGCCGAAGAGGCCCTCTGGATGGCGACGGAGGCGGGCGCGGACAACGTCATGGTGGGATCGCCCCTCCTCCAGGCCACCCTGCGCGCCGCTCGCGGGGACAGCGCGGGCGCGCGGGCGCAGGCGGACGACGCCGTCCGCGGCAGGGACCTGCGCAAGTCCCGCAGTCTCTACGTGCGTCACCGTCACGCGCTCGCCCTGGCCGCCCTCGCGGAGGGCGACCACGAGACGGCGTACGCCCAACTCCGCCGCGCCTTCACCCAGGACACCCGCCCGGCACCCGTCCACTACCACGCCTCCCTCTACTGCCTCGGCGATCTCGCGGCCGCGGCCGTCCGGGCCGGACAAGCGGACGACGCCCGCGCCGTGCTCCACGCCGCCGAGAGGAACCTGGAGCAGCATCGCTCCGCCCGTCTGGCTGCGATCGTGCACCGCGCCTCGGCACTGCTGAGCGAATCCGACGACGCGGAGCCCCGTTTCCGTGCGGCGATCGGCGACCAGGCCGGCACGCGTTGGCCCTTCGAACGCGCCCTCGCCCACCTCGACTTCGCCGAGTGGCTACGGCGCCGCCGACGCACCGCCGAAGCACGCCCCCTCCTCGACACCGCCCTCGACATCTTCGAACGGCTGGACGCATGCCCCTGGGCCGAGCGCACCGCCGCGGAACTCCGCGCGGCGGGCGTGGCCGTGGCACCTCCCGCCGTTCACGACGCCCTGGCCGACCTGACGCCGCAGGAGGTGCAGATCGCCGAACTGGCAGCGGAAGGCCTGACGAACCGGGACATCGGTACTCGGCTCTACCTCTCCCACCGCACCATCGGCTTCCACCTGCACAAGATCTTCCCCAAGCTCGGCATCACCGGCCGCGCCCAACTCCGCGACGCCCTCGACCGCGTCCGGCGGTCGGAGTGACATCGGTGCCGGGCCCTTGAGGCCGGGTTCCTGAGGTCGGGAGTGTCGGCGGGCGATGGTTCGTCGTGTTCGGCCGTGCTCTGTTCGGCGGGGCCCCTGCGGGCCTGGTCGTCGCGCTGGGCTGCCGGCTGAGGGCGATGTCGGGGAACCACCTTGTGGATGTCCACCTTGGTCGCGTCGTCTGTGGTGCGGGGCGGCACCTGCGTTAGTCGGGAACGCAGCTGGCACCACGGGATCACCCGGTATCGGATCGATTCCACGGTCCCGTGCAGCTCGTCACGGGATCGTGGGTGGGTCTTCTTGAGGCGTCGTCGGCAGATGAGGCTGCATGTCGGGGAGGCGAAGGCGTCGACGGCGAGCCGGCGGAGTCCGTGTCCGAGGCGGTCGTGGCGCTGACGTACGGCTCGAAGGGAGGCGACGAAGTACTCGACTGCGCGGAGGCGCTCGACTCCGGTGCGC